>CAZRHW010000544.1:0-2834 GCA_964599785.1 uncultured Bacteroides sp.
ATAAACCAGCAGGAGCAGGATCGGTAAAATGTACCTGAGAGGATTTTCAAGTCTTGCTGCAAAAGCCTTATTCCATATCCTGATTAGAACACCGATGGTTGCCGGAATAAAAACGATCAGGAAAATTTGTAATACCGTTTTGAGAAAAGGTAGATGTATGACGGCTTCTTTTTCAAGGAAGGTATTCATGGCAAGCCTGGTAATGAGCGGGATGGTAAAGATGGTGATCATGCCGTTCAGGATCGTGATGGAAAGCGATAATGCAACATTTCCCCTGATCATAAAGTTTACCAGGTTTGAAGTGGCACCTCCGGGACATGCAGCGATGATAACCAGTCCGACAGCATATTCCGCATCCATCCCGGTGATGATGGCAATGGTAAACGCGATAACAGGCAGCAGCAGAAGCTGGCTCATCAGTCCCACCAGAACATTTCCCGGCTTATGGATGATGTTTTTTATATCCTGAACAGTAATGGATAATCCAAGCCCCAGCGTTATTACAGCAAGCGTTACAGGAAGAAATATATTCGAAAAGATAGTTGTTGACATAAGGAATTACTGCATCATTTACGAATATATAATAAGATTTCCGAATGTAGTATATAGCAGGAAAGAAATAATTCAGAATCCTCCGGTGGAGTGGGTATTCAAAGTCCGTTTGTCAACCGGTAGTGGGAAATAACAATCAAAAGAATAAATATTTCATATCAAATCCATCTTTGCAGCTTTATAGATTACCTCTGCAGAATTTTTAGCATTGAATTTTTTCAATATTTTCCGTCGATGAATTTTGATGGTACAGGGGGGTATATTTAAAATAGAGGAGATTTCTTTGGAAGTATATCCTTTTGCCAGGAATTTGATAATTTCAAACTCCCGTTCAACTAATATTTCAGGTTGTTTTTTCATTTTTCCATACTTCAGTAACCATTATTGACTCAATCTCATTTTCACTCCGATCGGTCAACTCTCTCAGGAAATCCAATCTTGTTAATCTTTTAATTCTTATTTACAGAATAAGAAAATTCATGGTAACTTATTCCCATAGTAATTTTATATCAGAAATACTTACTGATCGTATGCAGTACAAAGTCAGGCATGATGGGTTTTGTCAGGACCTGGGTACAGCCGGCAGTGATGATATCCTGCTCACCAAATTTAGCGGTAAAGGCTGTTTGGGCAATGATGGTAATATCTTCCCGGATATTTTTAATCTTTTTTGTTGCTTCGATGCCATCCATGACAGGCATCTGTATATCCATTAATACGAGATCGATATGCTCATTGTCAAGACACTGTTCGACAGCTTCCAGCCCGTTTTTTGCCCAGATCAGTTTAGCATTCGTACCTTTCATAATAGCCTCAAGGAGTAAGAAATTAGTATGAATATCCTCGGCTACCAGAATCGTTTTTCCTGACCAGTCATAATCTGTTTTCATGTAATTGCGATTTAATATTTGTGTCTCATTCATGACCATAATGTAAAAGGGTTTCAGACAATTTTCAGTTTGCTATTTGCGTGTTTCACCGCCCTTCCGGATGCCATCTCTGTATTTATCTTAGATAAATCATGATCCAGTGATTTACAGATATCCGGCTGTACCATCTCCAGATGATCCTTCATCATCCGGGCGAGCCTGTGAGACAGGTACCCTGACAGATGCTGGTATTTCCTGATGGCTTTTAAAAGTTTCTCAAGCCGGTCACCTAATTCTTTGAAATGATCAGTATTGACAATGTATTTTTCAAGGATACCAGGTTCAATGATCCCGTCAAAGATGTTTTCGTTTTCCTGCGAGAGCCTCAGTACTTCTGAAGCATATAAATGCAGGAGCCTGGAATCATATTCTGAAGAATCTTCCGGGATAAGAACCGGACCTGATGGTATGAGCGACTGCATGCTCCGGATCATACCGAGCATGAGCTTCTTCGCATCAGGCGTAAGTTCAATGCTTTGATTAAACCTTATCAGATCTTCCATTGTTACCGTGTTTAATTTAAGATCCGGCAATGCTGCATTCTACCAGGATTTGATCTTCTCACTGGTAGAATGCAACATGTTTCTATTATCATTTTCCTGCTGGTGGAATAATGGGATCAGCCGGAGGATCAATTGGTCCGTCACCGCCGCGGATCATGTTCATCTGGTTAACATTTAACTGAATTTCTGAAAGCTCGTTTAAAAATTTTTCAAAAGTTTTCATGACATTAGGTTTTTTTTCCTACTCTGTTTTAGCTTTTCGGAACCCGCTTTTTAAAATAATTTTCCGTTAATCGGAAAAACGGCAAAAAGTAGCCTATCGTTTTTCGACTTTTTTTTAAACGTTTTTTTAAATAATTGTGAATGAGCATAATAAAAATGAAATTTATATTGATTCTAAATAAGGATTCAGCCTGTTTAAGTGTTTTCCGAAAGGGAAATGATTATTGATCGAAATCAATAGTTTTTTCTAATTTTGAAGATCTGACCAATTCCGGGGCGATATCTTTGCCGAAAAATATTTTCATACTGGTTTTCTTGTTCAGGTTTACCGTGACATGTTTGTCCGGACAGCCATCCGTGAATGATTCTGTCAGGGCAGAATTCTGCCTGGATCGGGCAGGTATCCTTTATGAAATGTCTGATTATGACAGCCTTCCTTTTTATTACCGGGAAGCCCTGGCATATTGCCGGCAATCGGGCAACAGGGACATGGAGGTTCAATGCCTGCTCGGGATGGCGGAGTACTCAAGGATCATCTCGGATAATGAAAATACACTAGCCTATCTGGAAACAGTAAAGGAGCTTCTTGAAGAAAATATGCCCGGATATACAGAATCTCTTGCAGATC
>CAZRHW010000545.1:0-2832 GCA_964599785.1 uncultured Bacteroides sp.
GCCAGGACTTTTGCCAGTTGTGTTTTTCCGACGCCGGTAGGACCGAGAAAAATAAAGGTACCGATAGGTTTATTCGGATCTTTCAGTCCTGCACGGTTTCTCTGGATTGATTTTACTACTTTGGCAATGGCTTCATCCTGACCGACGACTTTTCCCCTGAGTTCATCATGCATTTTAAGAAGGCGCATGCCTTCGGCCTGGGCAATACGTTGTACCGGCACGCCGGTCATCATTGCAACAACTTCAGCGACCTGTTCTTCATCGACCGTTTCCCTGTTTTTTACCAGTTCTTTTTCCCATTTTCCCTTTTCTTCTTCGAGATTTTCAAGAAGATCCTTTTCCTTATCCCTGAAACTGGCTGCCCGTTCGAAATTCTGGTTCTTTACAGCTTTGATCTTTTCTTTTTTGGTTTCTTCAATTTCCTCTTCGAGCTTCAATATTTTTTCCGGGACAACAATATTTGAAATATGCACCCTGGAACCTGCTTCATCCAGTGCATCAATCGCTTTATCGGGGAGATGCCGGTCGGTGATGTAACGCTGTGTCAGCATTACACACGCATGAAGAGCTTCAGGTGTATATGAGACATTATGATGATCTTCATAGCGTTCTTTAATATTATTCAGGATTTCAAGCGTTTCTTCAGCAGTTGTGGGTTCGATCATTACTTTCTGGAAGCGTCTTTCAAGCGCACCATCTTTCTCAATATGCTGTCTGTATTCATCGAGTGTTGTGGATCCTATGCATTGGATTTCGCCTCTGGCCAGGGCAGGTTTCAACATATTTGCCGCATCAAGGGAACCTGTTGCTCCTCCTGCACCGACAATCGTATGGATTTCATCGATAAACAGGATAATTTCATTGGTTTTACTCAGTTCATTGAGGATTGCTTTCATTCTTTCCTCAAACTGTCCACGGTATTTAGTACCGGCAACGATACTGGCAAGGTCAAGTGTGACAACCCGTTTGCCAAACAGAACGCGGGATACTTTACGCTGGATAATACGGTTGGCGAGGCCTTCAGCAATAGCAGATTTGCCCACGCCGGGTTCACCTATCAGGATGGGATTGTTTTTCTTCCTACGGCTGAGGATCTGGGCCAGTCTTTCAATTTCTCTTTCCCTTCCCACAATGGGATCAAGCCTGCCTTCCTCAGCAGCCTTGGTAAGATCGATCCCGAAATTATCCAGGACAGGTGTATCGGAACCGGATTTTGATGTCTGGGAGCCACCGGAGCCTTTACTGCCTTCAAAATGTGATCTTGGCTCATCATCATCATCCTCATCACCGGGAAATTCAGATCTCGGCTTGTTCTTACTGCTCTCCAGTTCTTCTCTTACGGTATCATAATCTATATTGTGCTCTTTCAATACCTGTGTGGCAATACTGTTTTCATCTTTCAGGATGGCCAGGAGAAGATGACCGGTGTCAATGGTATCGTCCTGAAGCGATCTGGCTTCAAGATAAACCAGCTTGAGGACTTTTTCAGCACTCTTTAACAGGGGTACATTATCCGCATCACTGATTTTTATTGCACGTGTAGGTCTTATCAGCTCCTCGATCGATCTCCTCAGATCATACAGCTCAGCACCCAGCAGGATAAGGATGTCAATGGCAAGACCTTCACCATCGCGGAGGATACCCAGGAACAGATGCTCTGTCCCGATATGAGCATTTCCCAGCCGGACAGCTTCTTCTTTACTGTAAGACAGAACATCTTTAATCCTTTGTGAAAATCTTGCATCCATATATGGCCTTAATACCTTAATAATTCAACAATTAAAAATAATTATCTGTGTGCAAATATAGCAATAAAAAACATACCAATTATAAACACGGTCGTGTTGAAAAAAAGGTGTTACAAACCCTCTGAAAAGAACAATAAATCATTAATTTCAAAGTTTAAACGGGAACAAACCGGCAATTTTTAACAATTTTTTAAAATAATCATTATTTTATATCTAAATGGCTGAAGGTGAGAAGATAATAAAAGTCAATATTGAAGAGGAGATGAAATCGGCGTACATTGACTATTCCATGTCCGTTATTGTCTCGAGGGCACTGCCGGATGTCAGGGATGGATTAAAACCGGTTCACAGAAGGGTTTTGTTTGGAATGTCCGAACTTGGATTATCGGCAAACAGACCCACAAAAAAATCGGCCAGGATTGTGGGGGAGGTCCTCGGTAAATACCATCCTCATGGCGATACTTCAGTATATGAAGCAATGGTCAGAATGGCACAGGAATGGTCATTAAGGTACCCCCTGGTTGACGGTCAGGGTAACTTCGGTTCAATAGACGGCGATAGTCCTGCTGCCATGAGGTATACAGAGGCAAAACTTAAAAAGATCGCAGAAGAAACGCTGTCGGATATAGATAAAAATACTGTTGATTTCCAGCTGAATTTTGATGATACACTTGAGGAACCGACAGTCCTGCCAACACGGATCCCCTTGCTGCTTGTTAACGGTGCATCGGGTATCGCCGTGGGTATGGCAACGAATATGGCTCCCCATAACCTCCATGATGTGATTGATGCAATTGTGGCATATATCGATAATAAAGACATTGAAATAGATGAGCTTATCGATATCGTTAAGGCACCGGATTTTCCTACAGGGGGTATAATATACGGGTATCAGGGTGTCCGGGATGCATACCATACCGGACGTGGACGTATCGTGACCCGTGCACGGACTGAAATTGAAATCACACCATCGGGACGCGAAAAAATCATCGTTACAGAGATACCTTTTATGGTCAATAAAGCTGAAATGATACGTAAAACGGCTGATCTGATCAATGATAAAAAAATAGAGGGGATCTCGTAT
>CAZRHW010000546.1:0-2824 GCA_964599785.1 uncultured Bacteroides sp.
GCTTCCTCATCGAGGAATCTTCTTGATCCCGGGCTCAGCCAGTAGGCACGGTCTTTCCATGAACCCCCTTTGTATACTCTGGCACGGTTATTTATCAGGCTGGTAATATCCTGTTGAAACTGAGAATACATTTGCTGTGAGTCAATTATGAAACTATCAGGTTCAGCTTCAGAAATCGAGTACAGGCTTGAATTGAAGTCACCGTCCAGATAATCACGATAATCGGAATATCTGTAATTTTGAGTATAGTCCTTGACATCATTTGCATCAAGCTCCCTGTATTTCAGGTTGCCGTATTTATCTTTGGCCACCACTTCGCCGGTAGCGGGATCTCTTTCGAGTGTCTCGAAGACGTTACCTCTGAAGGGCCTGAATTCGCTGAAATCTTCGAAAGACAGGGGACGATAGATATCCTGGACCCACTCATTCACGTTTCCTGCCATACAATAGAGGCCATAGTCATTGGGCCAGAATGATAATACAGGAGCTGTTATGGCAGCCTTGTCATTAAGATCACCGGCCAAACCCATATAGTCACCTCTGCCTCTGACGAAGTTAGCCCTGAAATCACCGATATCTCTTCTTGAATCATTTCTCAGTGAATGTCCGTTCCATGGATAGATCCTTCTATCCCAGAGGAGTTCTTCAAAAGTATTACCAATCAGCCCGAGTGCTGCGAATTCCCATTCAGCTTCGGTTGGGAGACGGTATTTAGGAAGTAACAGTCCGTCTTCCATTCTAACCGGGCGTCCCTCTCCACTTGGATCAGATACGGCATCACCACCACCTTCGGCCGGACTGGTAGGCCTCATGCTCGGGAGATTTTCCCCGACGAGT
This sequence comes from uncultured Bacteroides sp., assembly GCA_964599785.1. Classification (GTDB taxonomy): domain Bacteria; phylum Bacteroidota; class Bacteroidia; order Bacteroidales; family SM23-62; genus LJUQ01. The sequence goes on from CAZRHW010000546.1 coordinate 838, forward strand.
CCGATATATTGTCCTGCCAGATAGGCATCGGTATTAAAATGATCAGCACCTGCTTGTCCTGCCGGATCAAGAAGGAGTATGCCTTCGTCGATCAGTATCATTTCATTGACCCTGTCGGTACGCCAGAGTGCATAATCACCGGCCTGCCTCCAGCTGACACCTACGACGGGGTATTCATTATAGGCCGGATGACGCAGGTAATATTCAACATACGGATCATTATATGCAAGAGGGTCGAGCCAAACCAGTGTGTCCGGCAGGGCATTCTGATAAACTTCCGGCATTTCGGCAAATACCCTGGAGGTCCAGTAGAGATATTCGCGATAATCGACGTTTCTGACTTCCGTCTCATCCATATAGAAAGATGTGAGTGTGACTCTTCTCGGTATGTTATTATAATCATACAGCACATCCTGTTCAACCCTGCCCATTGTAAAAGAGCCACCTTCAATAAAAACAAGTCCCGGACCTGTTGTCTGTTCATATCCAGAGACAACCTCGAATCCGCCCCAATCGGGATCGTTGTACTGCCATCCTGTTGTAGTTGATTCCTTACCGGTTTTAGTAATATCGCCTCCTCTGCCACACGAAAAGAAAAGGAAAATAACGGTTAGCAGGAAGGGAAGAATTCTGACCTTTATTCTCATGACATTCTGATTTTAAAGCGAATTAACTTCAAATATAATTTTTTTTTCGGTTCATTTACAAGTAACTATCCAAAAATAACCAAATAACTTCCCAAAAATAACTAAATTTTAGGACATTTTATTGCCTTATATTTCTTCTTATTTTCAGTTTTATAATCCAATCTGTAAATGAAAGCAATTTCATGGGCACCATTTCCAACATTGGAAATCCATGGTTTTGCCATATTAAAATCAAATGAATATCCAAATCGTATGTGTTGATCCTGATAACCAGCTACAACGGTAAAAGATGTCAATCCGAAATGTATATTTTGCCTCGACCAGATACCTGCAAAAAAAACTTTGCGGATCACTTCCGCTCCCAGGTTGATCTGGCGTTGACTCCCCTGTTGAATAACGACAATGTTCGGATTGATTTTTACCGCCTCCCGTCCGAACCTTTTTTCAAAAACAGGTATATATATTCCTGCATGAAATGTATATTTCCTTGGTAATGGCTCACGATAATTTTTACTGAATGAAATATTGGGACGAGCCAGGTGGTGGACTGCGATCCCGGTATACCATGTCCTTGTATATCCCAGAAACCCTATTGAAAAATCAGGATAACTGATAGTCTGGTCGGATATTTCCTCGACGGAGCCGAAATATATCCCGGTTACATTGTCATAACCATCAGGAAAAAATAAATCACCTGTTTTCAGGTGCCGCATGCCATAGGATGCCTGAAAACCGGCATTGATTGTAAACTCCGGATTAACCGTCAGGGCATAGGAATAGATACCATCAACCGACATGTTTCGTAATGTTCCGTTCCCCTGGACATCATTCATGATATTAACCCCCACGCCGCCCTGTAACAGGTTGGAAGGCATGTCGAAAGCTGCATGGTAATTGACAAATGATGACCCCAAAGCCGGGTACTGGTTCCTGTAGCCCATTGAAAACCTCACCATATGTGCAGTTCCTGTAAAGGCCGGATTCAGAAAAATACTGTTCGAATAGTACTGTGATAAGAACGGATCCTGGGCTTCCAGTAAGGAAAAATCCACTGATAATATAACCATCAGTGTTACAAAGGCTTTGATATGTGTAGATCGTTTTAGCAATGTATTTTTAAACGACAATAGATTTGTGAGTAGTGAGTCAGAGAACCGCAAAACCAAATGTGTCCGGTTGGAAACCCTGCCTACCGGCAGGCAGGCGGCAGAACTTATTTAACCCAATTGCCAGTTCAATGGCAGGCTTCTAATTACATTCATGGAAATGACCGGAATTCCAAATCTTTGATTATCGTCACTGACGGCGAGTTCCCTCCTCACTTCGTTCGTCGGGATGAC
>CAZRHW010000547.1:0-2813 GCA_964599785.1 uncultured Bacteroides sp.
CCAGCAGCCGGATGCCTGTTGCCAGAAGGACTGCAACATAGTGACTATGGCGATAACTGTTATCCTTCGACTCCCGACAATTGTACCTTTGCCCTAAACCATCATTCCCAAACCCTTCTTAGCCTTAACCTTAGCCTGCTTCACCCTGCGACCAATTAATTTATTCATGTACTGGCATATTAATAGATCGGTGCAGATAGGTACCAGGTAAGAGGGCAGATTAATGAGAGGTTGAGTTCATAAATTATTTTTTCAAACCTTCATAAATTAGGTTTAAGTTTTAATATTTTTGCTTTTCTTTTCATAACGATTATTTAAATCTCATATGGAAAAATCAATCATTATTGTTGGTGCGGGAATTGCCGGTTTGTCGGCCGGCTGTTATGCCCGTATGAACGGCTATAAAACGACCATCCTCGAAATGCATAATATTCCCGGGGGATTGTGTACTGCATGGGAACGTAAGGGATACACCTGGGACATTAGCATGCATATGCTGACAGGTTCCTGTTCCGGTCCATTTTATCGTATGTGGGAAGAACTGGGTGTGGTGCAGAACAGGGAGTTTTATTACCATAAGGAAATGTCACGTATCGAAAGTCTTGATGGTAAAATCCTGGTATTTAGTACCGCCCGTAAAGAGCTGGAAGAAAAGATGTTAAAGCTCTCTCCCGGGGATGCTTCCCTGATCAGGGAGTTTGTTAGTCTGGTTTTTGGTAAAGACCTGATGAATGCCGCATTACTTAAACCACCGGAGCTGAGCAACTTCCTTGATTCGCTCAGAACATGGCCAGTTATTTTACCACTCATAGGAAAGTTCATTAAATACGGCAGAAAAACAATCCAGGACTTTGCAGAGCGTTTCAAGGATCCTTTCCTGAAACAGGCTGTCAGGTTTTTCATTGATGCCCCCGGCTGGCCCATGTTGAATTTTCCCATGGTAGCTCTTGCTGGCTTCATGAAATCGGCTGTTTCAGAAGCAGGTGTTCCCCTGGGCGGTTCGCAGCAGGTGGTATATGGGATTGCTGACCTATACAGGAAACTCGGAGGCTCTATTGAGTATAAATGCAGGGTAACAGATCTGATCATTGAAAACAACCGTGCCCTGGGAGTAAAACTGGATGACGAATCTGAACGGCGTGCCGACATTATTGTATGGGCGGGAGATGGGCATACACTTATTTTCGATATACTTGGTGGACGATATATTGACAACAATATAGAGACCATGTATCGGGATTGGATTCCTGTTAAACCACTCATACATGTGATGCTCGGGGTGAACCATGACCTGTCTGAAGAATCCTCCCGTTTGATACTCGAACTTGATGAGCCCATTACCATCGCCGGTGAAGAACATCGCTGGATGAATATGATCCATCACTGTTTTGATCCCGGCAGTGCCCCCTCAGGTAAATCAGCCGTCGAGGTATGGTATGCAACCAACTATGATTACTGGGAAAAATTGTCACAGGACAGGACCACATACAAAAATGAAAAGAAACGTATTGCCGATTTTACGATTGCCCAGCTGGATAAGCGTTGGCCGGGATTTGCTTCCCGGGTGGAAGTGCTTGATGTACCTACCCCGGCAACTTATGTGAAATATACAGGGAACTGGCAAGGCTCCCCCGATGGTTGGTACATCACCATCGACAACATGCGGAACCAGCGTCCACTCCGTACCCTGCCCGGTTTATCAGAACTCTACACTATCGGACAATGGACTGCACCTTTTACCGGAACGGTCATCGCAGCACTTACCGGGCGTCAACTGGTGGAGTTGTTGTGTAAAAAAGATAAAAGAAGATTTGTAACATCTGTAAATTAGCTACAACTGAAACACAAAAAAATGTCTCAAATGTCTTAAATGCCTTAAATGCCTCAAAACAGGAAGAAATGACTAAAATTTAAAATGAGCTAAAATGACTAAAATTGAAAGAAAAGCTGAGGCTAAGGCTGAGTAAGAATGGTTCTTGAATTTTCAATAACATAGAAAGAACCAGTGTCATCCTGAGAAGTACTACTGAATTAACCATCGAATCAACTACTGAATCTTCAATCATGATTCATAAATCCCTGCTGCCCGATTGTTTTCAGAAACTGTTTTGAGAAGTGCAGGTTATCTTTTTTCGTATACCTGTTATCCGTAAATATCTGGGCAAGTGTCTCTTTTTTATTGATCTCCAGTAGCTCTCTGGTCAGGTCGCTTTCTTCCCTTTCTTTATAGATCCGGTCAATATCCGTGGAGCTGTAATCGTTGTATTTCTCCTTATGAATAATTGCATTCATTGGTAACCGGTCGGTCAGGGGAGGTTCTTCGTCGGGATAGCCAGTAACCAGACATGCGACTGGGACAACCTGATACGGAAGATCCAGTATTTCAACGATGCTGTCGGCCATGTATGTGGCTGTACCAAGATAACAAATTCCAAGACCATGTGCTTCTGCTGCAAGGGCTACATTCTGTGATACCAGTATGGCATCAATTGCGGCGGTAAAAAAAGACAAAAAATTATCATATCCCGGATCAGCTTTCCGTTGCACACACCATTTGGTGAACCTCCGAAAATCGGCACAGAACGTCAGATGAACAGGTGCCTGAAGAACCATATCCTGTTTGAAATGGGCCTCCCAGAGCTGCCTTCTTAAATCCCTGTCTTTCGTCACAACGATGGAATAAACCTGCATATTTCCGGTAGTCGATGCCCGGCTGCCTGCTTTCAGTATTTCATCCAGGACCTCTTCCGGTATCGGGGTACTCTTATATTTTCTGACAGACCTGTGGCTGAAAATTGTTTCATTCATGTATT
>CAZRHW010000548.1:0-2813 GCA_964599785.1 uncultured Bacteroides sp.
CTGAGTTATGCCTCCTTTAAATGCAAAGCCGGTATTATCTCTCCGGTCAAGCCCGGAAAATGTGTTCAGGTCGTTATTACTGACAGAAAACTCAAAGAAAGATGATGTGGAAGAAGTTAATGCGGTTTTGCCTCCGACGGAAACAACCTGCTTTTTTTTAGGTGTTACTAAAAGTACGACAGGCTCATAGCTGCCCATGGGGAGATTATTTATTGGGGCCACCCATTCATAGACTCTGCCATTTGCTGAAGAAAGGAAGGCCTGATAATTCCCTTTTCCTTCACCAACATAGCTGAAGCCCAACCGGTAAATTGCACTATCGGGATGGGTGGAATACACATATATATTTTTATATAACTCGCCGAGGATCAGTGTGTCAACTTTCTTATAAAGCACTTCCGAATTGTTGTAGCCAACACTATCGATCCGTTGAATAACGGCCATATCAAGATGATCACCGGTTTCAGCCAGGAACCTTCGGTCATCTTCGTCGAGGTCCGTTTGAAGAGCCTGATTCTTATCATCCTGCTCAGAATAGATATTAATCCAGAAGCTTCCTTTTCCAGTTATGAATTCATTGCTGTTATAAAGAAGAAACCTGGTGTAACTTTTTTCTGAATATTCAAATTCAACAATGATCCTTTTGTCCTTTGTGATCAGCTGATTTGCTGTAAAGGTTATTTCAGCGTTATTGTAATCAATGATGTAATCATTTTCCAGGCCTCTTGCCAACAGCCGGCCATCGATATATACTCTTTCTGTTCCCGCCAGTACAATGATGAATTGTTCATGATCACTTCCTGTCAGTTTATATGGACCCTGATTGCCTTCTGTTCCTTTAAACGAATTCCTGCAAACCTTTCCTTTAGCGATAGCACCACTCAGGGTAGTATGAAGGCGTATGGTTTCTTCCTGGTTCAGGGCGAAACTGCCGGAAAAACGTGCTCCTTTCCCCTTTTTATAAAATTTCATGAAATACCCCGGAGAACCCGGCAGGTCAAAATCCCCTGCAAGAAGACTTAATTGCTCGTTATATATTTCGATATAAACTTTGTCAAATTCGTGGATCTGCTGTGATGAGCCGTCAGGCTGGATAGGAATGTTGTTATCCGAAATGGCCGCTACAATCCGGAGATCGTCAGTTATTTTCCCTGAAAGCTGAAGGTTCAGGGTCGAATTAACTACCAGATCCTGATTATTACCAAAGCTAATACCCCTTGCAATACTGCCACGTTTGTTAATATCACTGTAAGCGTAGTATCCATCGGATCTGAGTTCCGATCCGGAGATACGGAAAGGATCATAACCCTCCCTTGAATGCAGATTGATCAATGCAGGATCTTTGTGAAAATAGGGCTTTGAAAAATTAACCGGGAATACCCTGTAAGATATTCTAACGCTTGCTCCTTCGAGGGTAGAACTATACCTGAGAACAGGGGAAGGATAAACAACAGCATAAAGGGAATCGGGAATAGGATGAAGTTCGTGGTCAAACATAAAAAAAGAACCGGGTACGATACTGAGGGTATCGAAGATAATTGAATCACCTGCAAGCAAAATCTCTCCCGACCGGAAATTACTGAGATCCTGAGCAGGATTGTTCAGAAAATAGAAGACAAACAGGATGATAAGAAGTTCTCTCTTCAAATACAGGGTTTTTACTAAAAACTGAAATATAGTGAACTTATTATCATGTTCTTTATCATTTTTAACTTACATGGAATAACCTATTTTCGTAATTTTATAATCAATTATCTTCAAGTATGGACAATATTCTGATTATTGGTGCTGCCGGGCAGATAGGTTCAGAACTAACCGGCGAGCTGAGAAAAATTTATGGCAGCGATCATGTATATGCAACAGATATTAAGGAAGCTTCCAGGGATATTATGGAAAGTGGTCCTTTTCAACTGATGGATGTAATGGATGACAAACGGCTTATCCATTTTGTGATCCGGCACAAAATAACCCAGATCTATCATCTTGCAGCTGTATTATCGGGAAATGCGGAAAAACTACCATTGCAGGCATGGCATATCAATATGGAAAGTCTGATGAACATCATTGAGGTGGCAAAGATGGTTGAAGAAGTAAAAAAAGTCTTTTGGCCAAGTTCGCTTGCAGTCTTTGGTCCTACCACACCAAAAATAAATACGCCGCAGCTGACAGTCATGGAGCCCTCTACGGTATATGGTGTGAGTAAATTGGCAGGGGAGAGATGGTGTGAATATTATTTTAAAAGGTATAACCTTGATATCAGGAGTATCAGGTACCCGGGATTAATAAGTTATAAAACTGAAGCCGGCGGAGGGACTACCGATTACGCTGTAGAGATCTATTATGAAGCCGTGAGAAAGGGGAAATATGAGTGTTTCCTGTCAGAAAATACCGCTCTTCCTTTGCTGTTTATGCCGGATGCAATCAGGGCAACAATAGAGCTTATGGAGGCCAGAAGATCGGGATTGACAATACACAGCAGTTACAACCTTGGAGGTCTCAGTGTAACACCGGCAGATTTGGCGGGGGAAATCAAAAAACATATCCCGGACTTTACGGTAACTTACAAGCCGGATTTCCGGCAGGCTATTGCCGATTCATGGCCACAAAGTATTGATGATTCCATTTCACGGAGGGACTGGGGATGTTCTTATGAATATGATCTTCCGGGGATTACGGAGATTATGTTGGAAGAGATCGGTAAGAAGATAAACCTGGGAGTCTTGAAGTAATATCTGTTATTTTCTTAGAACCTGGGAATCTACTTTACAACCTGTTACAGAGAATGATCTGAATATGAACAATTGAATAATGAT
>CAZRHW010000549.1:0-2810 GCA_964599785.1 uncultured Bacteroides sp.
AAAAGTCCATGTATCCAGCGCCGGAAATGCAAGGATCCACGCTACTGAAGAAGTTAATTTGACAGCCAGCAGTGCCGGTGATATTTATTATGAAGGCAATCCTCAATCGGTTCATACAAATACTTCAAGTGCTGGAAGTATAATAAAAAAGTAAGAAGTGATCAAAGTAAGGGTCTGTTTATCCGTTATTTTTCTGCTTGGTTTATAAACGCATTATCAGTATATTCCGATTCCCCGGTTTAATGAAAGGTCATCAGAAATCACAATGTAGATAAATTATAAATATTTGTTAAATCTCCAGATATATTAAAATAGGTCCACCGATATAAATTAATTTGTATTCAATTTCAATATTAAAAAGTCAAAATTAACGCGTTGTGCTATTGAATAATATAAATTGTTAAATATGAAATTTTCTAAAAAACCTCACAGATGGCGCGTTATATAAACCATATTTTAAATAACATCGTCTTTAATAGCACATCACATTAAATTAAATATCCGGGCAATTAAATATCATTATTATGAACAAATTATTATTCGTAGCTCTCTTCGGTGCAGTTATCAGTTTATCATTCGATGGATCTCCGTTGAATGTTGGAGAGACCGTTCCTGATTTTAAAGCAATCAGCAACCAGGGAAATTCCTGGGATCTATATGATCATTTAAAAAGTGATTACCTGATTGTCTATTTTTATCCGGCTGCTTTCACCGGCGGTTGTACAGCACAGGCCTGCAGTTACCGCGACCATATGACGGAACTGGCCCTGCTGAATGTATCCGTCGTCGGTATCAGTGGTGATGAACCACAAAATCTTGACATGTTCAGGAAGCAACACAACCTGAATTTTACCCTGTTATCCGATCCGGAAGGAGAGATTGCAAAGTTATTTGGAGTACCCGTCAGGGAAGGTGGCTCCTTTGACCAGGAAATAGACGGAAAAACACTTCAGTTATCCCGTGGCGTTACTGCATCACGCTGGACTTTTGTAATCGACATTAACCGTAAACTGATCTATAAAAACAGCAATGTTGATGCGGCCAATGACAGCCAGACAGTATATGAATTTATCCAGACACACAACAAAAGAAAAAGCTGCAGGTAAATTTTACAAATCAACGATCCGGATATATTTTTATCATAACCGGGAATCCCGGATGCGGAAAAACTACGTTTCTTGGTAAACTGGTTAAAATTTTAATGGAAAAAGGAATTTCTGTCACTGGTTTCCTGGCGCCGGTTTCCTCAACAGACTTACAAAATAAATCTTATGAAATTCAAAATATTGAAACCGGGGAAAGACTGCCCCTGGCATCCGGGAAATTTATCCCTGACTGGATTAGAGTTGGAAATTTCTTTTTTAATCCTGAAGCGATACAGGCAGGTAACAAGATCCTGAATAATCCGGGATTAAACGATTATGACCTGATTATAATAGATGAAATAGGTCCATTTGAACTTAAAGATAAAATCTGGGCTGCTTCTGTTTCACGATTGCTGTCCCTTTTTGATGCTACCATGATCTGGGTAGTGAGGAAGAGCCTGATTCAGGATGTCATTCGGAAATGGAATCTTGAATATACGGAAATCATTGATGTCAGAATTATGACAATCCGGCAGGCAGAAAAAATGATCACCTCAGTATTAAAGTCAGGGTAATTTCTGTTTGACTTTCATTAAATTATTCCTTATTTTTCTAACTTATTTAGATATTTAAAAGGATATGGATAAAACTAATCTAAAATCAAATCTGGCGATTGCCATTATGCTGGGTTCCATCTGGGGTTTATCTGAAGTTGCCCTGGGTCTCGGACTTCGCACCTGTGCAATGCTTGTTTCGGGCTCTCTGATGACGGGAGTGGCCCTGTTTTTTATTTCTGCCGGCTGGGTATCTGCAAGGCAACGGTTTTATGTACCTGCATTGATCGTTATTATTGCATGCTTATTTAAATTATTTGATGCCCTGCTCCTTCATCTCCCTGTCCGGCATGGTGCCATCTCCAATCCCATGTTTGCCTTTCTGATGGAAGGGGTTGGATTTCTTCTCCTGGTTGCCATATTCAGTCACACCAGATGGCAAAAACTTTATAATCGTGCCCTGCTTGGAGGTGGAGCTGCCCTGATCGCCGTGTGCCTTTTCCCGCTTGTTAAATTTGCTACCGGAATCCCGGCCTGTGTATATCCCGGTTCGATGATACCCCTTGCCATATTTTTTGCACCTGTCGCCGTGATTTTCTCAGCCATTACTGTACCACTGGGATTCCTTGCAGGAGAAAAAATCAGCTCAACTGCAGCAAGTGATGATTCAATGATGAAGAGCAAATTATTAAGGCATTTTATCACACCCGCAACAATGGTTCTCTGCCTGGCCCTGGTTGTTCTCATCAGACTGATTGTATCATCCAATTTACCAGCATGAATAACACTTTAAAAAATTTCTGGTATCACCATTATAATCCGTACCTGAAGAATTAATAAGATTTTCAAACCACAAAGGAACACAAAGGATACCGCCAGGGGATACAAAGGAGTCAGATTTTGAACTTTTGAGTCCCTTTGTGATAACCTTGATGCACTTTGTGGTTAAATAGAAATACAAATTAATGAACTTAACATAAAGTAATAATCCTGAGGTAGGCACTTTTATAATGAATAAGATTTATAAATACCTGCTGGATCAGCTTGAGAAAAATATTCCGCTTGCCCTTGCCACGATTGTTGCTACCAAAGGCTCAACACCACAGGTGAAAGGAGCATCTGCCATATTTTCCGGAGACAGGCTTATTCAGGGTACGCTGGGAGGTGGGAT
>CAZRHW010000550.1:0-2167 GCA_964599785.1 uncultured Bacteroides sp.
ATTATCTACGAGAAGCCTTATAAAAAATTACGAGTAAATGAATGCCAGGGAAAATCTGAAATATCAGGAACGGATTGTAGTAAAAGTTGGAACAAGTTCTCTTTCCTTTCCAAACGGAAAACTGAATTTTTCAAGGATGGAAAAACTTGCCATGATACTTGCAGATCTTGTGAGCTGTGAAAAGGAGGTTGTCCTCGTCTCATCAGGTGCTGTGGGTGTGGGTGCCGGAAGATTAAAAATGCAGGAGCCTCCTGAGGCACTTGTACCCCGCCAGGCCCTTGCAGCAATAGGACAGGTTGAACTGATAAGGATTTACCAGAAATTCTTTGATGAATATAATCAGATGATTGCCCAGGTATTGCTTACACGGGATGGCCTGGATGATGAAGTAAGGAGAAATAATGCAAGAAATACCCTGAATGAATTATTGGTGATGAAAATCATTCCAGTGATTAACGAAAATGATACAGTATCAACAGCTGAAATTCAGTTTGGTGATAATGATAACCTGTCTGCAAAAGTAGCCGTAATGTTGGATGCCGGTCTTCTGATCATGTTATCTGACATAGACGGCCTGTTTTCCGGCGATCCGAAAAAAGATGAATCTGCAAGGATTATTTCTGTTGTAAGGGAATTCACAGAAGAGATTGAACAATATGCAATCCGGTCAACCTCAACCTTTAGCCGGGGAGGAATGGTCGCAAAGATACAGGCTGCCAGGTTTTGCAACGATAACGGGGTGGATGTAGCAATTATCAATGGAAATGATCCGGTGAATATCTCCAGGATTGTTTCAGGAAAAGAAATAGGAACACTTTTTGTCTCCGGCAAAAGTCTTGTTAATTAACTCATTCGCATGATAGAAGAACTTATTATTAAAGGTCAGCTGGCCAGGGAGGCAAGCTATTTTTTGTCAGCCCTTGATGCCGGGAAAAAAAATGAAATTTTAAAAAAAGCCTCAGAAGGTCTTATCAGGAACAAACAGTTGATCCTGGAAGCCAATGAGAAGGATATGAAATGTGCCGGTGATGAAGGCCTGAAAGGAGCCATTCTTGATCGTTTATTCATGAACGAAAACAGGATCAGTACGATGGCAGAAGGCCTTATAGCCATATCTTTACTGGAAGATCCGGTTGGAGAGGTTATCATGATGAAAAAAAGGCCAAATGGCTTGCTTGTCGGACAACAACGGGTACCAATCGGAGTGATAGGTATCATCTATGAATCACGCCCGAATGTGACGGCTGATGTGTTTGGATTATGTTTGAAAACCGGAAATGCAGCAATTCTGAGAGGAGGAAAAGAAGCATACCTGACAAATAAAGCTATTACCAAGATTATTCAAAATGAGCTGAAATCCATGAATTTGCCTGAAGGAACATTGCAGCTTATAGATAACACATCGCGTGAAAGTGCCGTTGCCATGATGAAGCTTAACCAATATATAGATGTGCTGATCCCGAGGGGAGGAGCCGGCCTTATCAATGCTGTCGTTCAAAACAGTACTGTACCTGTCATTGAAACAGGGGTTGGAAACTGCCATATTTATATTGATGAATTTGCGGATCCTGAAAAAGCAATATCTATTACAGTCAACGCAAAAACCCAGAGACCAGGCGTTTGTAATGCAGCAGAAACTGTGCTTATACATAAAAATATGATGGATAGGATCCTTCGCCCGCTGGCTGATGAACTTATAAAAAAGGGCGTTGAGATCAGGGGGGATCAACGGGTACGGAATATAATTCCCGGGGCAGTACAACTGTCAGAAGAAGATTGGTCGACAGAATTTCTTGACCTCATCATAGCTGCCGGAGTAGTTGATTCGCTCAATGATGCAATTGTTCACATCAATCATTATGGGTCAGGACATTCCGAATGTATTGTAACAGAGAATTATACACATGCCCAGGAATTTCTTTCCAGGGTAGATGCTGCCGCAGTATATGTGAATGCATCGACACGGTTTACCGATGGTCATGAATTCGGCTTTGGTGCTGAAATTGGAATCAGTACCCAGAAGCTTCATGCAAGAGGGCCAATGGGATTAAAGGAATTAACAACTACCAAATACATTATTTATGGGAATGGCCAGATCAGAACGTGAAATTTTACCGGTATTGCTTTTGTGAAATTATATTTTGTATGGTGTATTTTAGTTTTTGTG
>CAZRHW010000550.1:2177-2805 GCA_964599785.1 uncultured Bacteroides sp.
GAAAATATAATATCCATCAATTATTTTAGTATTTGCCTGATTCTTCCCTCTGTCTGTTATGCAGATACGCAGGAAGGCCACCATCCTTCCTGTTCCGTTCCCCAGGATAGAAACGGAGTGTTCCGGGGCAATCATCCCGGGCTGGTGTTAACTGAAATTAAAAATTACTACCTTTCACAGTTTTTTAAAAAAGTTTTTTCTGATGCAAATTGCTATTACCGGAGGAAGTGGGCATATTGGTGCCAATTTATGCAGACATTTTGTTTCTTCAGGCCATTCAGTCAGGGTTCTGATCAACCGTACCCGGAAAAGTCTTGAAGGAATTCCGCTTGAAAAGGTACCCGGTAACCTGCTGAATAAAAAATCACTTGAATTACTTGTTGATGGTTCTGACATTGTCATTCATCTTGCAGCAACAATCTCGATCAGGGGAGTGGCAGACCGTGACTTATTGTCAATAAATATTGATGGTACCAGGAACTTACTGGAGGTTATTAAAAAAAATCCCGTAAAACGATTCATTCATTTCAGTTCAATACATGCGCTTGTGCAGGAACCCTTTGATGAAATATTGGATGAATCCAGGTCGCTTGCCCTGGATGATCATATCCAGTACAACAGGTCGAAA
>CAZRHW010000551.1:0-2800 GCA_964599785.1 uncultured Bacteroides sp.
AACTTTTTTTCTTTGAGGATAAAGGAGGGTTGAACCATGTAATACAGCAAGGTAATGAGGATAAATAAAGAGTTCATGGCTTCACTCCTCAAGCAGGCGGTAGCTCACAAACGCAACTTCTTTGCTGTCGGGGGACCAGGAAGGAACATTTATCGTTCCCTGGCCTCCGAAAAATATGTCGGTCAGGTCACTGATTTTTTTGGTATTAAGGTCCATCAACCTGAGTTTTACATCCTTACCGAATGGGTGTCCTTCTTTCTGATCCTCGATATAGCTGATATACACAATATATTTCCCATCAGGAGAGGGGTGTGGGAACCAGTTAGCATATTCGTCATCCGTGAGTTGTTCCGGCGAGCTTCCATCGGGGTGTATCCTCCATATTTCCATTTTGCCGGTCTGAAATGAATTATAATAAATGAATTTCCCGTCAGGGGAGTAATCGGGTCCGTCATCAAGGCCTTTGGAATGTGTCACCTGGAATTCTTTTCCTCCATTAACGGAAATCGTATAAATATCGAAATCATCATTTCGCATGCCAACATATGCCAGGGTTTTGCCATCGGGTGACCATCCATGCCAGTATGAAGGATTGGTCGTTGTTATTTGTCTGGGCTCTCCACCTTCAATAGGTAAAACAAAGACGGCAGAGGCAAAATTTCCCGTTGACTGTTCAATGCTGTTGCTTATTACCAGCAGGCTGCCATCTGGTGATATACCATGGTCATTGTTGCATCTTGTGGCAAAACTGGTATTTATCAGCTCCTTGTTTTTTGAAATTCTGTCGATTTTGTACAATTTACCCTGACTGTTAAATATGAAGTAATTTCCGTCACGGGACCAGTTGGGAGCTTCAAAGTGGTTGTTTTCCTGCAGGATCGCCTGCCTTTTTCCGTTTTCAATATTCACGGTTTCAAGTGTGCTTTCGACATTATTGATACGCTGTCCGAAAATTATCATGGGAAGAAGTGTTAATAGTGATACTAATTTTAAGGATTTCATTGTTTCATTTTTATGGATAAACATTGATTAAGGTGTAAAAATAATTATTCTGAACGGATTTTATAATTATTATGTTCCGGTTTATTGCATTTGATTTTTTATAAAGAATTTTTTCTTCAGCTACAGCTAAAGCATTTAAAGTCAATTCATCTTCAAGTGTGATATCAACCATTTTATCTGAGAGCCTTGCAACTATAAGATCATTCTGGTTAATATTAAAATATTCTGCCAGTTTTTTCACCAGTTCACGGGTTGGACGACGGAGTCCCCGTTCTATTTTGCTTAAAATTGCCTGTATGTTTTATTTTCTTGCGATGAATCCTTCCTTTCCGGCGATCCAGATATGTTTCCTTGTAACACAGATCCTGTGAATATCGGGGAATTCATTTTTAACTTTCAGCCAGTTTTTGCCATTGTCCATACTTTGAAAAATTGCACAATCTTTATCTATGTTTTTATCCCCGGCGATTAACCATTTGTTTTTGCCTGATCTGGCAATACTCCTCAATCTGTTGTGTGTAATATCCTGGATTTCCCATTCTTCATTATCAGTTTGTTTTATCAGCACTTTACCAGTAAAACTGACAGCGATGATTGTTCCTTTCTGATCTGCCGCAAGATCCCTGATCTGACCTGTTGAGCGGGATGAATCTGTAAAAGAATAAATCCACTGATCCTGCCGGTCAATATTCCTGATGATTACACCGTTTCCGCTTCCCCAGATCTCGTTACCAATCTCTTCAATATTAAGGATCATATGGGGAATATTATTAATTAATTTCCAGGTCTGTCCACCATCGATGGTTTGATAGATCCTTGAAATAAATTTCCCATTTTCAGTACGAAGTGCTGCAGCGTAACCATTCTGGTTGTTGGTGAAGCACATCCCATAGATCATGATATCGTCATGTTCCTGACCGATACCTTTGTTCTCCCAGGTTTGACCTCCATCGGATGTTTTCAGCAAGGTATTCTTCTCTCCGCATATGTATCCGTTATGCTCATCGGTAAATTGGATCTGTTCAAAATAGAGGGAGTCAAATTGTGCTATCAGATCCCAGGATTGACCGCCATCTGAGGTCTTCAGTAATTTACCCGTGCCATAGGTATAAGCAAAACCGGTTTCATTATCAATCATTTCTATATCATGGATCCCATCAGTAAAACCGGATTCCTGAATGATCCAGTCTTTTTGAGGACTGCAACATGGAAGCAGAAGGATGAAAATCAGCAGACGATATTTTTTCATATTCAGGATTATTAGACCTGACAGGTCCGGATCGGTTTTGTCAGGGCAGGGATTATAAATATTTTTCGACCTGACACGTCAGGATTAGTTTTGTCAGGGCAGTAGTTATAAAGGTTTTTCGACCTGACAGGTCAGGATAGACCTGTCAGGTCTTTATTAATTTATTTTGGCTCGAACAGATTGCAACTTCCCCTTGCGCTTACATTATATCCAAAGCATTTGCCTACTTCTTCATTCTCGTGATCGGGTTCGAAATTTTTACATTCGGCACAGGTTCTGCCAGGATCCGGCTTCCTGAAGATAAGAAATTCAGGGATTAATTAATCATTCATAAATCATAAATCGTTAAATGCTATGCATTCGCGATCAGGTTGTGTCTGTGGCCTTGCGGGAGCGAGCAATCTTCAATCTGAAATCTTTTTACTTTGCCTCATACTTCTCAACCAGCACCCAGCACCCAGTTTTATCCGCCGAAACGAAGTGTAGGCGGGCTTCCAGCCACTAGTCTTCACCTTCTTTCTGATAAACCCTGATATAATCGATGATATA
>CAZRHW010000552.1:0-2796 GCA_964599785.1 uncultured Bacteroides sp.
CATCAAATCCCTGTTCTGTCGGAAGGAGTCCCGGGTGGCAGCCAAGATGCCATTTGCCGAAAATGGCTGTAGCATACCCTGCGTTCTTCAACATTTCAGCTATGGTCTCCTCATCCGGATTCAATCCATGTTCTGTCTGTGGCATCAATGCTCCATGGATCCCCAGGCGGTTTGCATAGCATCCTGTCAGTAAAGATGCCCTGGAAGCGGAACATACAGCCTGACCAACATGAAAATTAGTAAACCGTGTGCCATGAGAGGCCAGGTAGTCAATATTCGGTGTTTGGATATCGGGTGAACCGAAACATCCAAGGTCTTCGTAACCCTGGTCATCGGTGAAAATGATGACAATGTTGGGCGGAATAATTTCACTTTTATGCCGGCAGGCGCCAACCAGCAATGAAATAATAATCAGGCAGAGGATTGTAAAAGAATTTCTATTCATAATGAATTTTTTAACAATGTTCATTAGTTATAAGTGTACTCCGGATTTTTTTCGATTGCTTCAATTGATGAATTTATATTTTACCACAAAGGAACACAAAGGAAAACACTAAGTTACACAAAGCAGTTTAATTTTTGAACCTTTGATCTCCTTTGTGAAATCCTTGGTGTACCTTTGCGGTTAATAATTTAATGATTTGCCATCTTAGGGTTGTGATAATGATTCTTTTAAAAATAATTTAAATTTATTTTTTCCTGATCTTTTTTAAGACCTCCTCCTGTATCGCTGCCGGCAGGGGCATGTACTGGTAGAATTCCATTGAATAATTTGCCCTGCCGCTTGACATGTTCCTCAACTGGGTGGCATAGCCGAACATTTCCATCAGTGGCACATTTCCGTTAAGCTTCTGTGAGCCCTTCCGGTATCTTCTCATTGATTCTATTTTTCCTCTCTTCCTGTTTAGATTACTGATAATATCACCGATATAATCGTCAGGGGTATTGATCTCAATTTTCATAATAGGTTCAAGCAGGACCGGATGAGCTTTCAGAAAACCGTTTTTAAAACAAATGGAGGCGCAGGTCTGAAATGCCATATCTGAAGAATCAACAGGGTGATATGAACCATCGAGCAGTACAACTTTCACATCTACCACGGGAAATCCTGAAAGGATTCCTTTATCCATTGTTTTCCTGATACCTTTTAAGACAGAAGGGATATACTCGGCAGGAATATTTCCTCCCTTAATATTATCAATAAATTCAAATCCCATTCCCTCATTTGGTTCAAGCCGGATTATTGTATGTGCAAACTGTCCACGGCCACCGGTTTGTTTGGTATGCTTGTAGTTGCTCTCAACCTCATCGGTTATGGTTTCCCTGAGAGAAACAGCAGGTTCACCGACATCCACATTAACATTAAATTCTTCCTTCAGCCTGTCTGCAATGATCTCAAGGTGCAGCTCACCCATCCCGGAAACCACCGTTTCTTCTGTTTCTTCATCAAAACGGACATGAAATGATGGATCTTCATTTGCCAGCTTGTTCAGCGCTTCACCGAATTTTCCCTGGTCTTTCCTGTTGGAGGGCGAGACTTTCAGTTCAATCACAGCGGGAGGGACATGAATGGATTCAAGGTAAAGCGGGTGATCCGGATCGCATAATGTATCACCTGTTTTGGTAAACTTCATTCCTACCAGGGCAACGATTTCACCCGGACCTGCCTCATTGATCTCTATCCGCTCTTTGGCACGGATCTTTAAAATCCTGCCGGCTCTCTCATTCTTATCCTTTGTTACATTGAGAAGCTGCATCCCGCTCTTAATTGTCCCGGAAAATATCCTGATAAATGTCTGCTGTCCCACAAAAGGATCATGGATAATTTTGAATGCCAGGGCAGAGAATGGATCCTTCGGTGACGGACTCCGGGTATGTGATTTTTCCGGGTCGCTGATGTCCATCCCTACAACAGCGCCAACATCAATAGGAGAGGGGAGATAATCAACAATGGCATCGAGCAATAACTGTATTCCCTTGTTTTTATATGCTGCTCCGCAGAAGACAGGTGTGATCATCAGTTTGAGGGTAGCTGCCCGGATGGCTTTTTTCAGTTGTTCTGCCGATACTGGCTTTTCTTCCAGGTAAAGCTCCATGATTTCATCATCAAATTCAGCCAGCTTTTCAACAAGCTGATCCTTTGCCGCTTTGCATTTCAGTTTATATGCTTCGGGTATCTCAACCTCAACACGCATAAAATCATGAAATTCGTAAGCTTTACAACTCACGATATCAATCATACCAACAAAATCTTCTTCGGAACCTATCGGTACCTGTAGTGGTATAGCATTGGCATCAAGGTATTTATTCATCTGGGAAATAACATCTTCAAAATCAGCTCCTGTCCTGTCCATTTTATTAACAAAAGCGATTCGTGGCACCCGATACCGGTCGGCCTGGTTCCAAACAGTCTCGCTCTGAGGCTCAACGCCCCCCACGGCACAAAATACGGCAACCATGCCATCTATTACACGAAGTGACCGTTCTACTTCTATTGTAAAATCAACATGTCCGGGTGTGTCGATCAGATTAATCTGATGATCCTCCCATGAACAGGTTATGGAAGCTGATGCAATGGTTATACCACGCTCCTGTTCCTGCTTCATAAAATCCATGGTCGCCTGGCCGTTATGTACCTCCCCGATCTTACGCGTTGTTCCCGTAAAGAAGAGTATCCGTTCAGTTACTGTGGTTTTACCAGCATCAATATGAGCCGCAATTCCAATATTTCTGAGTTTATTTAAAGGCATTGATAAATATCATATTTGTATTAAAGGGATGCAAAATTATCTATTA
>CAZRHW010000553.1:0-2793 GCA_964599785.1 uncultured Bacteroides sp.
AGGAGGAAGTTTATTAAGAGTATTAAGAACCTTTATCTCAATTCTTCAGGATATTGAAAAATCTTCATCACAGTTCGGTCTGTTTTTCAACAGCCGATTTAATAAGCCTTTTCAAATAATCCGGATCAATTTGTTCCCTGTAATGGTATTTTATTGTTCGTAAATGAGATCCGGTACCTTTGAGAATTCTTCGTGGGTCTTTAAGCAGTGCGCCCTTGTGAAAACTGAGGGTTATCCCTTTTTTGGATTCTGAGATAGCCATGATCCAATGATGCCAGTTCTGGTTTAATGTGAATGTGATCTGGTTCCATTTGATCTCACAGTCAAATTCCGGATTTGATTCATAAAGATAAGCAATGATTATTTTGGCAAGTTCAATATTCTCCGGTTTAAGATCATTCAGGTACCGGTCTATATCTGATGGCAACTTGCTTTTCATTGTTTTCAATAGAATGAATACAGAATATTTTTATGATGGATATCTTAAATTTGATAATATAATTTCTTATACAAGTTACAAAATTCTTTTGATTTTTACCGTAATGTCCCAAAAAGATTTCCATATTCGGCATTAATCTTTTTCCACAAACTCTTTACCAAGCAAATTTTCAAACCAGAATTTCACGGTTAATTTTGTCAGGTGTTCACGTTTCGGGCCAGCCCAGCCATGCCTTTCACCGGGATAAAGCATCAACTCGAATTCCTTACCCAGATTCTCGAGCTTGTCAATGAACTGAATGGTATTTTGCATGTGTACATTGTCGTCAATTGTTCCATGCGTTATCAGTAATTTTCCCTTGTATTTTTCCACATGAGTCAGGGCTGAGCCAGCTTCATAACCTTCCGGGTTTTGTTCGGGAGTATCCATATACCGCTCCGTATAGACATTATCATACAAATGCCAGTCGGTTACAGAATAATTAGCTATTCCATAATTGAAATAATCAGCGCCATATGTAAGGGCCATGCAGGTCGTATATCCTCCATAGCTTCCCCCGGTGATGCCAATCTTATTACCATCCACGAAAGGTTTGTCTTCCAGCCACTTAACAGCTTCAATATAATCGTTCATTTCCCATTTACCGAGATTTCTGTGCATCAGGCTGATCCCTTTCTTACCGAAATGGCCAGATGCACGGTGATCAACACTGACATAAATTATTCCATTCTGGGCATACCAGAAACCACCCAGTGAAAAAGGAAAGTAGTTAAAGACATTACCGGCATCGGGACCCCCATAGATAGAAATGATAACAGGGTATTTTTTTGTATCATCAAAATCAGGAGGCAGGATCCAGCTCATTGGCAGATCATACCCGTCTTCTGTTGGAACAGTGAATAATTCTGCTTTCCCGAGGTTATATTCATCCATTACGGGGAGCTTTGAATCATTCACAAACCTCACAGATTTACCTTTGTTATCGAATATTTCATGTTTTGTCGGTGTACTAGTATTACTGTAGGTATCGTAGAACAGTACACCTCCCGGGGAAACTGATGGGTTATGCACACCGGAAGATGTTGTCAGCTTTTTAAGATTCTTGCCATTTAATTTGATGCTGAAGAGATGTGTTTCTGTTGAAATACCTCCTGTTCCTGTAAAAAATACAGTCTTTGATTTCTCAACCACCCGTTCAATTGAACGTACCCTCCAGTCAAAGGACGTTACCTGGCTGATCAGGTTGCCATCAAAGTCATACCAGTAAAGATTTCTCCAACCGGATTTATCACTCCTGAGCAGGAAACCGCTGCCGTCTTCAAACACATAAACATCCTCAAAAAATTCCACCCAACTGTCCTGTTGTTCATGATAAATTTCTTTAGATTTTCCGGTGAGAGGATCGGCCGCCATAAACCTCATGTCATCCTGATCTCTGTTCAGATGCTGAAATACAAGGATTTTTGAATCTACAGACCAGAAAGGCCAGGCAACATAATGATCGTCCTTTTCAGTGTCATCAAGCCATATAGTCTTTCCGGATGCAAGTTGTGCCACGCCAAGTTTTACCAATGGATTCGGATCACCTGCTTTTGGGTACCGGGTTTGTTCAAGTTCGCCGTGGGTTCCTTCAGCCCTGAAAATCGGGAAGACAGGGACTGGTGAGTCATCGAACCGGAGGTAGGCAATCATCTTGCTGTCGGGCGACCACCAGAAAGCGCGGTATCTGGATCTGCGTCCAAGGATTTCTTCATAGTATACCCACGATGCCCAACCATTATATATAAGTTCATCACTGTCAAATGTTAATTGCGTTTCTTTCCCGGATTCAATATCAGTCACGAACAGGTTATGATCACGCGTAAAGGCAATTTTTAATCCATCGGGTGAAAATGTGGGATTCTGCTCATCAGGTTCATCATTGGTTAATTGTTTGAGTTTCTTATCAGTGGTATCAAAGAGATACAGGTCATGATCCCGGATAAATAAGAATTTTGAATAGTCATCGGTTTGTTCACTGCTTCTTGCAAGGTTAAATCCTTCAGGTAGAAATTCATTATAATTATCATAATCAAAATAAACCGTTTCTTCACCTGAAATAGCATTAACTTTTGCAACGGAGGAGCCATCACGTGACCTTTTCTCCAGCAGGTAGAAGGTATCGTCGAGCCATCTTCCCGGTGAGGGCAGAAACTCAACTAAACGTGGTTCACCCCTTTCAAATGCCTGCTCGTATGTGAGGTTTTTCTTCTGTGTAAAACCTGTTTGAAGGATGAATAAAAAGACGACAGATGATGCAATAATTCTGGAATAGCGTAACATAATTCAAGGTTTAAAATGATAAATAAATTGTT
>CAZRHW010000554.1:0-2788 GCA_964599785.1 uncultured Bacteroides sp.
GTCTGATTACGGAAAAGCCAGGAACAGGAGGGTGGAGATCGTTGAGCAATAGATCACAATGTACCGGTTACCATTTCTGTCCGTGGCCTCCACCTTAACCAGTATACCAGGTAAAGTATTCCCAGAATGAATACGGATGATCCGAACATTGCGTAAAGTCCGTTATATCCCCATCCACCGATATCCTGAACCAATGTTGATAAAATAATCAATCCGGCATACCACAGAATGAACATAATTCCTGCAATGATTTCTTTCGTAAAGGAGAAATACATTCCCACCAGGAACCATCCGGCCAGGAATAACAGCAGAAAGTTCGGCCACACAAGTAGCCGGAAGTTATCAAAGGGATGCTGCATTGACAGTGCAAACATAAGATAACAGACAGAATATACCAGGATCAGTACGCGCAGCACAAAACGGAATTGTTGATTTGATTTAGCACCCGGATTATAGATGGTCTTAAACCAGTTTAAAATTAGAAACACAGCCATGATCATCAGGGGAAATCCCATGATAATGAGCATACCACTATCGCTACCTTTTTCACTGAAAAACAGAGACAGAACCCATATCAGAAAATACCAGAGAATAAAAACAATGCCTGCAGGTCCTGTTTTCCACCAGGCCAGGACATACCCGGTAATAAATAAAATTGCCAGAATACCTCCGAATATATTTTCTGTTGTAAAAAGTCCTGAGATATTAGCAGATTTAATAAGATCAATAATAACGAATATGTACAGAACAGCATAAACAGATAAAAGGATAAGAAGCACCAGCGGTCTTCTTTTTTTTGCCAGGGTTTGTTCCGGATTGTTATGTGTTTCCATGATTTTAGGTTTTAAGCATTAATTGAAACAAATGTAGGCGAGCTTGTTGATTGGTAATAATTGAATTATACAAAGTGGAATCGAAGGTTTGCAAGTTTTACAATAATACAGGAATTCGGTTAAATAATTGACAGGATTCTTGGATTTTTTGCAATAGGGGAGGCGTAAATTGCAGATTTTGCAATATTTTAGTTTTATCAGATTCATTAGAATTTCAATTATCCTCGAAACGGTTGAGAAATAAAACCTAGCTGTTTTTAGGTAACAATTTCGAACGTTTCTTTAGCTGTAGATTCAGATCTTAGTTAATTAATATTGACTACGAGATCCCTCTCCGCCTTCCGGCGGATCGGGATGACATCGTTTCAATCTCAGGTTTAAATACTCATCCGGTGACTTCGAGTCATCGGATGAGTGATCTCAAACCCTTCCCCCACACTCACCAGGAACCAGGAACCGCTTCGCGCGCTGCTCCCTATTTTCCGATACAAAACTTACTAAAAATATTCCCCAATATCTCATCAGTCGTAACCTCTCCCGTTATCTCACCAAGGTAATGCAGTGCCTCCCTGATGTCCATGGCCAGTAAATCGCCTGTTATATTAGTTTTCAGACCTTCTGAGACACGTTCCAGGGCTTCATGGGCTCTGGTGAGGGCTTCATAATGACGGGCGCTGGTGACGATCACATCATGTTCACCTGTATCACGCTGTTTAACGATGGATAGCAGGAGGGAGGCCAGCTGATCGATGTTTTCATTATAGAATGCAGAAATATACAGGAGTTTGTCGTAGGAGTCGAGGTTACTGAGATTCCTGAGATCTTTAAGCTCTGATAATTGAGCTTCATTCAGCATATCAATCTTGTTCAGGATGATGATCAGCTTTTTGTCCTTCCCTTGCAGTCGTTTCTTGATCTTACCGGCCAACCTGTCGATCTCCTTTGTATTCTCTGTTGCATCCATCACATATAAAATGATATAAGCCTGGTCAATCTTCTGTAAGGTTTTTTCCATGCCGATCGTTTCTATTGTATCCTTAGCTTTCCGGAGCCCTGCGGTATCAATGAACCGGAAACCGAATCCTTCAATGGTTATCACATCTTCAATGACATCCCTCGTCGTACCGGCAATTTCAGACACAATAGCCCTTTCCTCATGCAGGAGTGCATTCAGGAGGGTGGATTTGCCGACATTGGGTTTTCCGGTAATGGCCACCGGGACACCATGCTTGATAGCATTTCCCAACTTGAATGATTCGATCAGGATGCTGATCAGGCGGTTTATTTTATCAACCAAATCCATCAGTTCTTTGCGGTCTGCAAATTCGACATCCTCTTCACTGAAATCAAGTTCCAGTTCGATCAGGGAGATGAAATTCAGCAACTGGTCACGAAGATTGCTGATCTCATTGGAGAATCCTCCTTTCATCTGGTTCAGAGCCACCCTGTGAGAAGCTGCTGAATTAGAAGCAATAAGATCGGCAACAGCTTCGGCCTGAGAAAGATCCATCTTGCCATTTAAATAAGCTCTTAAAGTAAATTCTCCCGGTTTGGCAAGACGGGCACCCTGGTTGATCAGTACCTGCAGGATCTGTTGCTGGATGTAAAATGCACCATGACAGGAGATCTCGATCACATCCTCACCGGTATAAGAGCGTGGGGATTTGAAAAGACTGACCAGTACTTCATCGATAAGCTCTCCGTGATCTAATACTGATGCAAAATGTATTGTATTTGCAGGCAGATCTTTTATTTTCTTCTTTGTATTATGAAAACTGATGATCCGGCTGCAGATATCAAACGCATCCTTTCCGGATACCCGGATGATGGAAATAGCTCCGCTTCCGGGAGGTGTGGCTATGGCACATATGGTTGAGTCGTCGTGCATACGAGGGATTAAAGAAAAAATAAAATTATTAATTTATTCTGAAATGTCGCAATCGTCGCAATGGTAA
>CAZRHW010000555.1:0-1159 GCA_964599785.1 uncultured Bacteroides sp.
CGGGACTTATTTTGCTCACAAGTTTCAGGGC
The DNA here is from genome assembly GCA_964599785.1 of uncultured Bacteroides sp. Classification (GTDB taxonomy): domain Bacteria; phylum Bacteroidota; class Bacteroidia; order Bacteroidales; family SM23-62; genus LJUQ01. The sequence continues at coordinate 32 of CAZRHW010000555.1, forward strand.
ATTTGTTAAAGGAAAGAACAGGGTGGAAATTGGCTGGAATACCATTCCGATGACGACAGTAAGAAGGGCATTTATTGTTTTTGTTGTATCTATACTGCTTATCTTTTTTGCATTATTTATATTATCTTTAACTGAAAGTCATACCTTCTTCGATATTTTCTTTGAAGTGGTCTCAGCTTTTGGTACAGTTGGTTTATCAAGAGGAATCACACCGGATCTAACCTATATCGGGAAAATTATGATCATTATGGTCATGTTTGCAGGCAGAATAGGACTTTTTACATTTGCTGTCGCAATGACTGAAGAGCGCGATAGTAACGGATATCATTTTCCAGAAATTAATTTAATGGTCGGATAATTATGGCAGAGAATCAACGATTTGTATTAATTGGTCTGGGTGCTTTCGGCAGAGAGATTGCCCGTACTATGCATGAACATCATGCAGATATCATTGTAATGGATCGTGATCCAAGTGTGGTAAACCAGATGAAAGCGGAGGGATTTAAATTTGCCGTTCAGATTGATAATCTTGATCCTTCTTCCCTTGCCAGGTTTGTTAAACCGGATGATATTGCAATTCTTTCGATGGGAGATGCATTTGAATCAAATATTCTGACCATCGAGATACTTAAAGAGATCGGAGTAAAATTCATTTATTCAAGAGCTACAAAAGATATCCAGTTAAAGATCCTTGAAAAAATGGATATTACCGAGATCCTGTTTCCTGAAAAACAGGAAGGGAGAAGGTTTGCCCTGAAGATGCTTAACAGGGATATCAATTTCATTGACGAATTTGCGCCGGATATCTATTTGATTGAAATCCCGATTCCTGATCAATTTGTCGGAAAAACCATTGTGGATCTGGAGATCAGAACCAGGTTTAATGTTAATATCATTGGCTTGAAAAGTCCGGGTGATACTGACCAGAATGAAAGAATCCAGAAAATGGATTATGTAGGTTTTGAAAGAACGATTTTAAGAAAAGAACATTCCTTATTGGTTATTGGCAAAGAAAAGGATCTGGAAGATCTGGTGAAGGCGGCAGATTGATTTTCCGTTCCTCGGCTAAAGCCGGCGGCAATTTACCTGTAACCTGTATTTTTCGCCATCCGCCATCCGCCATCCATA
>CAZRHW010000555.1:1169-2787 GCA_964599785.1 uncultured Bacteroides sp.
CAACCCAACCGATAACCGACAACCACAGTGAAATATGCTCCTTCGTCGCATTTCACGTGGTAAACCGACAACCGAAAACCAATTAGCCTTCTTTCTTTCGCAGCCTGATTGTTTTATTTGCAATAATTGGTTTTGCCCATATTCCAACGGCGAAGACATATCCGAATGTTATGAGTAGAAACAGCATGGCGAAGCGGAGTTCAAATAACTGGCTTAATCCGCCAATGATCCAGGGTACTACAGCACCACCGGCAATACCTGTAACCAAAATTCCGGAAAACGAACCATGATGTTCATTCATAGAATTAAGGGCAAGGGAAAAAACGATGGACCACATAACAGAAATGGTAAATCCAATAACAGGGAAAGCCCATTTTGCTATCTCACCCGGTCCGAATAAAGCAATCATAAGGCAGATCAGGGATAACAAAACGGATCCGAGGAGGATCTTTTTACTGTCAATTAATTTCAATAGAATAAGGCCGAATGCGCATCCGAACATCATCATTCCCCAGAACCAGGCGACAGCATTGGCACCGACAGTATTTGGATCAAAACCATGGTATCTTTCAAGAAATGTTGAGATCCAGTAACTTACACCCTGTTCCGTACCTACATAACAGAATATCCCGATAAAATACAGTATAACAATACGTTTTTTAAACAGCCGGAGGATCACAGACCATGCACCTACCTGTTCTTCCTCAGTGCGCTCTACTTTTGGGAATCTGGAAACTAACAGCAGGAAGATCATCAGCAATGTGATGATTAAAAAAAACAAATATATCGACACCCAGGGCATCTCCGTTGGAGTAAGTTTTGACAATCCCCTGATGATAAAATCAGAATGATCGGATATTGTTCCCAGGTTCAATACAAAATACTTATAAATATGCGGGCCGATATATGAGGCACCACCGAAGATCAATTGGGCCATAACAGAATTAAAGGCAAAATGTTCCTTACCGCCGGCCACCCTTAAAAGCGGATTAATAGCTACCTGAAGCATGGCAAAACCTGCACCGACAATGAATAAAGTACCCAGAAATACACTGTACTTCGGGACCAGAACAAACATGATAACACCAGCAAGAACAAGTATAAATGAGCCGATCATGGTCTTCTTCTCCTTGTATGCCTCTACAAGCATGCCTCCGGGGATGGACATCACACCATAAGCAATGAAAAGAGCCATGGGTAAAAATCCCCGCATGAAGTCATTCAGATTAAAGCTTTCTGCAACCGGGGGATTGATAGCTCCAAGGATATTCGTGATAATGGAAATTACGAAGAAAGTCAGGAAGACCAGGAATACAAGGTAATAATTTCTTTTCATGTCGTGAATTTTTTTCAGAGTAAGGATTTGACGGAGGCTAAGGTATTTAAAAAATTTTAAATGTGTCCGGTTGGAAACCGGACTTTTCTACCATGTCCGACGATACCGGATGTACTTTTTAGCAAAATGTCAATTCACCCCCCTCCGAACCTCCCCCCTAAAAGGGGAGGCCAGGAGGGGATTGGGGGTGTTTAAAAAGTCCTTTGATTTCTATTTCTCGCAGATTCCGCAGATTTGAACGCAGATTCCGCAGAACTCAAATCACTGGTTCAGAGACATCTG
>CAZRHW010000556.1:0-2787 GCA_964599785.1 uncultured Bacteroides sp.
ATTAATAAAGAAAAAATTATTGATGAACGCATCTATCATACTATTAAGGAATTGAAAAACGGTCAGGGCCCTGCTCCCATCAGAACAAAGGAAGGGTGGCTTCATCTTGCGCACGGAGTACGCGGCTGCGCTGCCGGCTTGCGGTATGTTCTGTATATGTTCCTGACTGACCTGGCTCATCCTGAAAAAGTTATTAAAAAGCCGGGGGGATATTTTCTTGCTCCGGAAGGACAGGAACGTATTGGAGATGTATCAAACGTTGTTTTCAGCAACGGATGGGTTGCAAAAAAAGACGGAACGGTGTTCATATACTATGGTTCCTCTGATACCCGGATGCATGTAGCCACCTCAACAATTGACCGGTTGCTTGATTATGTAAAGCATACACCCGAAGACGGACTTCGCTCTGCTGCATGCGTGGAACAAAGAATGAAGCTTATTCAGAAAAATCTTAAGCATTCGTGAATCAGCGAGAAATAAAAATAAATTAATCAATATCAAAAAATGATAAGTAGAATTTGGCACGGTTATACAACAAAGGTCAATGCAGACAGGTATGAAGATTTACTTAAGAAAGAAATCTTCATTGGAATAGAAAATCGCAAAATAAAGGGATTCAATGGCATTGATTTACTTCGCCGTAATTTTGGTGAAGAAGTGGAGTTCATTACCATTATGTGGTTCGATTCAATTGATTCTGTTAAGGATTTTGCAGGAATTCATTATGAGCAGGCAGTGGTTCCACCTGAAGCCCGTGACCTGCTTTCAAGGTTTGATGAAAAATCCCAGCATTATGAGGTGAAGCATAAACAGTAAAATTAAAACTACCGGATGGAAAACTTTAAACCAATACCATACACTATGAAAAAGCTATTTTTCGTCTTTCTTATAGTTAGCCTCACATTTGGTTATTCATGCCAGAAACAACCGGAACGTCCAAACATCATCTTTATCATGAGTGATGACCATGCTTACCAGGCCATCAGTGCATACGGATCGGTGCTGAATAAAACCCCGAATATCGACAGGCTGGCTCAGGAGGGCATGATCTTTCAACATGCATTCGTCACCAATTCAATCTGTGCACCATGCCGGGCAGTTATATTAACCGGGAAATACAGTCACCTGAATGGTGTATTGGATAATGTACTTGCATTTGATACGGCCCAGGTAACCTTCCCAAAGTTGCTCCGTAAAGCAGGATACCAGACAGCCATGATTGGAAAGTGGCATCTGAAATCGGAGCCAACAGGATTCGATTACTGGAAAGTTCTTCCCGGCCAGGGAAACTATTATAACCCGGATTTCAGGACTCCTGAGGGAATGGAACAAACAGAGGGATATGTCACAGATATCATCACCGATGTGGCGCTTGAATGGTTGAAAAACGGCAGAGACCCCGACAAACCTTTTATGATGATGTACCATCACAAGGCTCCCCACAGGGAGTGGTGGCCGGGGCCGGACCACCTTAAAAAATATGATGGAGTGACATTCCCCGAACCTTCCACACTGTTCGATGATTACTCGAACCGCGGATCTGCCGCCAGAGAACAGGAGATGACCATCCTCTACCATATGAATCCCGGCAGTGACCTGAAGATCAAACCGGATGATGTGGATACAATACTCCGGGGTGATCCCTGGACTATCAATGCATATAAATGGAACTACAGAAGAATGACAGATGAACAGCGTCAGAAATGGGATGAAGCCTATGATCCGATGGTTGAAGAGTATAAGAATAATCCTCCGGAAGGGGAAGAGCTCTTAAAATGGAAATACCAGCGGTATATGCATGATTACCTGGCATGCATCGCATCTGTGGATGATAATGTTGGCAGGTTGCTTGATTATCTTGAGGAAACCGGGCTGGCCGATAATACCATTGTCGTGTATACCTCCGACCAGGGATTCTACCTCGGGGAACACGGTTGGTTCGACAAACGGTTCATGTACGAAGAATCACTCCGTACCCCACTATTAATTCGCTGGCCCGGAAAAATCAAACCTGGCTCGGTATGTGATGAAATGGTACAGAATCTTGATTTCGCCGAAACTTTTCTCGATGCCGCAGGAGTCACAATACCTGATGATATGCAGGGCCAAAGCATTGTCCCATTATTAAACGGTGAAACACCGGATAGCTGGAGAGATGCCATATATTATCATTATTACGAATATCCTGCCGTCCACATGGTTAAAAGACATTATGGTATCCGGACAGACAGGTATAAACTGATCCACTTTTATTATGACATCGACGAATGGGAACTATATGACCTTCAGGAAGATCCTTATGAATTGAATAACCTTTATGGAAAAGAGGGATATGATCAGATAACAGCAGACCTGAAAACCAGACTTGAGGAACTAAGGAATCAATATGGCGATTCGGATGAACTGGCCAGATCTTACCTCCCGGAAGAGGATAAATAGCAAATTAATTAATAAACCAAACCTGAGTGTATTTGTTGCTATTACATCGCTGTCACAAAGGTAACAATGGTAGCAATAGTAGTAAGGGTAATAATGATAGTACTGGTATTATTAACTAAACTAAACAATTTGACAATTTAACATTTTAGCCATTTAACAATTTAACAATTTAGCCATTTAACAATTTGATGAATGCTCAAACGCCTTCTCAAACGGATATTAATCGCATTACTGGTTATTTTCGTTGCCTACATGATCGTGAGTAACATTGCTTTTTTCCAGGGATTAAGAGGCTCTTTCAGTGACCTGGTCATCATCGATACAGACAGCGGAAATGATATAGATGAC
>CAZRHW010000557.1:0-2774 GCA_964599785.1 uncultured Bacteroides sp.
AGATGACAACGACTACTCTAGCTGGCCCGCCAAGCGGGTGGAATTGGACGACTACCTACTGGCCAATCTGGCCGCATCGTATGATATAACCAGGAATATTCAGGTATTTGGAAGGGCGGAGAACCTCTTGGACGAAGACTATGAAGAGTTGAAAGGGTTCGGTATGCCTGAAATCTCCGCGTTTGCAGGGGCCAAGTTGTCGTTTTAGCAAGCATTGACCAGTAAGTGTCTCACGGAGGAATATAGATGAGAGATATGTTCATAAGGGGCGGCCCGCTCAGGTGGCCGCTCCTTCTATGCTCAATCGTGTCTCTGACGATCTCCATCGAAAGAGTCCTCTTTTGGTGGAGGGAGAAAAGGCGAAGGGACAACAATCGCCTTGAAAGGATCTTCCGCCAAACAGAGGCGGGAGACCCTCACAGCGCCCTTTCCATCAGTCACGGCAAAACCGCTGATACCGACAGACTTGATTACGCTGTCAGGATACTCGCCTCCGGGCTTGCTCATCGGGACTATGGGCTTCGTGAAAGCATGGAGGTTGCGGCAGAGGACGAGATTGAACGAATGAAGCGAGGGCTGGATATTCTGGACACCATTATCACCATGGCCCCGCTGCTTGGGATCTTGGGTACTGTGCTTGGGATCATCGATTCCTTCGACCTTTTGGGCCATAGTGGTATCGAAGATCCGAAAGCAGTAACCGGCGGCATCGCCCAGGCGCTGATTACAACAGCCGCCGGGCTCACGGTCGCGCTGACGACACTGGTACCCTTCAACTACCTGGTGGCAAAGGTAAAGAAGGCAACTAAAGAGATAAACAAGATCATGGTCCGTTTCGAGGCTGCGTATCGAAACGGGTTGGAGAAAGACGATGATGATAACTAGTGGATACGAAAACAGGAAAGCACGGGTGGAGATGCTTCCACTCATTGATGTCGTCTTTCTCCTGCTGGTTTTCTTCATCTATGCCATGCTTTCCATGGTCGTTCACCGCGGGCTTAGAGTGGAACTGCCCACTGCCTCAACGGCTGAATTAGACAGGAATGAGTATGTCGACATCACCATAGCGAAAGACAATTCGGTATTTGTTCGCAAGGAGCGAGTGGAATTGAGCGGACTGATTGAAAAAGTCATGGAGTATGCGGACAAGAAATCCGGCATCCCTGTCTTCATCAACGGCGACCGCGGGGCCGACCTTGGGATTGCCATCAGGGTTCTTGATTTACTGAAGAGTGCGGGCATCAAGGAAGTCTCGTTTAAATGTGTAGACGAAGAACAATGAAGTTATCCGATTTCATCCTCCCCTTCCTTGTTTCGGCTGTCATTCATGTGGGGGCCCTTTCATCGGGCATCTTGCATCGCAACGCTGAGGTCGTCTTTGAAAAAGGCGCACAAGCTGTCACGCTGAACATTGTCCCCTCAGTGGCCAGCAAGGCATCCAGCGCCATGCCTGCTGTGGCCGGGCCAGCCATAAAGCAAAGCGTTCCTATACAGCCATCTCCCAGCGAGGTAATAGTTCCCCCAAAAGCAATCCTGATACAGGATGTCCCGTTGCATCCCAAGGAAAAACTGGTTGCAAAGCAACATACGCGAAGAATACAGAAATCTGAAGTACAGGAAGATAAAACAAAAGAGGGAACCTCCGGGACAGAATGTGTTTCCCCTGAACCACATACAGAGGGGTCCGAAAGGGCGCGACATCCTTCTGTAAGCGTTTCTCCTCAGGATAAAGGTGATAGGGAGCACCGTCCTTATCATCGCACCGGAGTCGCTGCTGTGAACTCAAAGAACAATGACGGTAACCGCAAAGAAAAGGGCGTGACAAGTCCTGTAGTTGTTACAGGTTTGTCAAAACCAGAGTATCCCAGGTATTCGCGAATCAACGGAGAGGAAGGCACGGTTGTGCTTATCGTTGAAGTCCTTGCTAACGGAATGCCTGGAAAGATCAAAGTCGTAACCTCCAGCGGATATCAACGTCTTGATTGTACCGCGGTGAAGGCGCTCGAGAAAGCCGCTTTCATCCCGGCCAAGGTAGCCGGTAAAGCGGTCGCATCAACAAAGCGCATTGCTTTCAGGTTTAAACTCGAAGATTTGGGGAATTAATAGTATGAGGCGAAGTGGCAGAGAAGCAGGTTTGATGCGCCGAAAACTTATCTTGGTTGCCATTGTTCTTCTCGCCTTTACCGGAAGCTATCTGGGTAAAAAAGCTATCCACGAATCCGGGAACGGCATCTCCGATGTTCATGTCGCGATGGATTCACAGGATCATGATCGCAAAACATATAGACAGATCGTCTCGCTGGCCCCCAGCATTACGGAAATCCTATTTGCACTTGGGCTGGAAGACCGTGTTGCCGGTGTTACCCGCTACTGCGATTTCCCTCCAGCGGCTCGCACTAAAGCAAATATTGGCGGCTACTATGACCCCAACTACGAGGCTATTGTCATGTTACGCGCAGATCTTGTCATTATGCTCCAGGAACATGAAGAGCCCAAGCAACATCTATCAAAACCTGGCTTTAATACCTTGGTGGTGGATCACAAGAGCATCTCCGGGATACTGAATTCAATCACGGCTATCGGGAAAACATGTGGCGCGGACAAAAAAGCAGAGTCGATCGTGCGCGATCTCCAGGTGAGGATGGAGCAGATCAGACAAAAGACTGACGGGCTGCCTAGTCCGCGGGTCATGATTTCCGTGGGAAGGAACATTGGGTCCAGCACTTTCAAGGACGCCTACATATCGGGCAGAGACGGATTCTATGATGAAATGA
>CAZRHW010000558.1:0-2768 GCA_964599785.1 uncultured Bacteroides sp.
AAGGCATGCTTACCGGAAATCTGGTGGACCAGGAGGTATGGTACTACGAGAATGGAGACGTGGGTATTGATTATAGCGAGAACTACTATCAGAACGTGATCTGGGGTCGGGTCAGTGAGGGCAAGGTTATAAAGTTCCCGATCAAGAAAGAGGAGCCCCTGCGGAACGAGCTGAATGCCTTCTGCAGCCTTATTCGCGGAGAGACAGAAGATTTCGATCCAACCTACGGCAAGCTGGCGGTGCAATATTCCGCCGGCGTCCTCGAATCATCGCACAACAATAGAATCATCGAGTTCAGGGACGCGGAGACATCCAAATGATCCATGAGACGGCCTGCGTGGATTCCCGGGCTAGGATCGGGAAGAACGTCAAAATCTGGAACTGGGTCCAGGTTCGTGAGAATGCGGTTGTTGGGGACAACTCGATCCTCTCCAAGAGTGTATACATCGATTCTGGTGTAACGATCGGCAAGAACGTGAAGATCCAAAACAACGTATCCTTATATCATGGCGTGACGATCGAGGACGGGGTGTTCGTGGGTCCTCATGTATGTTTCACCAACGATAGAATCCCCAGAGCCGTCAATCCCGACGGTTCCTTGAAGGAAGCATCGGACTGGGAGGTTTCACCGACCACTGTTGGCTACGGGAGCTCGATCGGTGCCAACTCGACGATTTTACCTGGAGTTCGCATCGGGCGTTTCGCTATGATCGGCGCCGGGTCTGTGGTCACCAAAGATGTGCCCGAACACGGATTGGTCTATGGTTCACCGGCCCGACTGATCGGCCATGTTTGTGCTTGCGGTCGGAGAGTTGAACCCGGCGCGGAGGGTAGGTATGTCTGCCCGGTTTGTCAGCGACAGCAATACAGCAAAGGAGCAGATTCATGAAGCGCCTGGCCGTTATCGGCATGGGGTATGTGGGGATACCTGCGGCAGCTCTGTTTGCCGACTGTGGACAGTTCAAAGTAACCGGTATCCAGCGCCGCAGCCAACGCTCCGGGTGGAAGATCGATTTCCTCAATCAGGGAAAGTCTCCCTTTGCGGACAACGAACCCGGCATGGCCGAACTGCTAAACCGTGTTGTCCTGGAGAAAAAGACCTTCTCCGTTACAGATGACTTCACTGTTTTAAAAGAGATGGATGTCATCTTGATCGATGTGCAAACCCCGGTGGATGAAAGCCATATTCCCCGCTATGAATCGCTGAAGGAAGTGACCAGGACTGCAGGCGGGATAATTAAAAAAGGCGCCTTGGTCTGTGTGGAAAGCACCGTCGCACCGGGGACCACCCAATATGTAGTGAAACCGATTCTGGAGGAAGAATCGGGTATGGAAGCGGGAACTGACTTCCATCTTGCCTTCAGCTATGAACGGGTAATGGTGGGGAGGTTGCTGCACAACATACAGAGATACCCTCGTGTTGTTGGTGGGTTGACGGAAGAATGTTCGAATATCGCTACTGATCTGTACCGGAATATCGTGCGGGCGCCGGTGGTGAGTACCGATTGCCTGACAGCCGAAGTTTCCAAGACAGTGGAGAACGCCTACAGGGATGTGAACATCGCCTTTGCCAACGAAATAGCCCTGATGTGTGAATCATTGGGCACGAACGTCCACGAAGTGAGGAAACTGGTCAACAATCTTCCCAACGATCCCTCCACTCCGGCCACAAACCCGGTTCGGAACATGCACGTTCCGGGTGCTGGTGTGGGTGGACACTGCCTGCCCAAAGATTCCTGGTTGTTGAAATACGGAGTGGATACTTATGGAAAGGACCCGGTTGATCCGAAGGCCATTATAACAGCCAGATACATCAATGATTCGATGCCGGCTCACCTAGTGGATATCGCCTGCCAGGAATTGAAAATCGCAGGGATCGAGCTGAACGACGCAGTAGTTGGAATCCTGGGGTACGCTTTTTTGGCTGACAGCGATGATACGCGCGCCACGCCGGCAAAAAGCGTTATTGCAGAGTTTCAACGTCGGGGAGTAGCAAACATCAGGATCCATGATCCATATGTCAGAACAGACGAGTTTCCTGAGGTTCAAAGAGATCTCTTGGGGGTCGCGAACAAAGCCGATTGTCTCTGCATCGTCACCGGACACAGCGAGTATAAAACCATCGACTATGAGGAGCTCCGGCAGCACATGCGTACACGTATTATCGTGGATGGCAGAAACGTATTGGATCGATCGAACCCGGCTATGCAGGAACACTTCACCATACGCGCAATCGGCAGCCGTTGATCTATTTCATCTTCACTGCTAAACTCCCCCCATGAATCGTTGGCTTGTATCGGTTATCACTGGGACTCTGGTAATTCTATTTCTCCTTGCTGTGATCCCGTTCGCTTTCCCCCAAGAGAGCTCAACGCCGGGTTTTGGACTGCAGCCGGGTATCATTCCGCCGAAAAGCGACCCGCAGATGCTTCCACGCCGCATTATGAGCACTACGCCTTACAAGCTCACTCCGGGAGATACGTATGAGCTGGTCGTGGTTCTGGAGGATACGGAACGATTTCCCCTGGTTCTCGGACTCGATTACAAACTGAACATTCCCTATCTCGGCATGTTGAATGTTGAGGGAATGTATTTCGACGAACTTCGGAGAACGATCGTTAGTCGAATCCAGAGTCGCATACCTGTTCAGTTTGTGGATATTGTCCTGACCGTTCCGGCTTTATTTGACGTGTTTATCTACGGTGGCGTGAAAGCACCGGGAATCGCGACGGTGAGATACCGGATCAAGGGATACGTCATGAGCAGAG
>CAZRHW010000559.1:0-2765 GCA_964599785.1 uncultured Bacteroides sp.
CTGGTGAGAAAAAGTGATTATTCAAAAATATTCTTTTTCAATGATTGGACTGGTGAGAAATACTTTTTTAAGCAGTTTCTGAGTGGTGCTTTTATTGCGATTGTCATGACGGGGCTCGACCAGGATATGATGCAAAAAAACCTGTCATGCCGCAATCTCAAAGAAGCAAAGAAAAATGTCTATATGTTAAGTATGTTGCTGGTTCCTGTTAACCTTCTTTTCCTGACACTTGGTGCTGCCCTGTATATTTTTGCTCATCAAAATGCAATTCCAATTCCGGACCAGACTGATGATCTTTTCCCTCTTATTGCGACCCAGGGGTATTTAGGGGTGGCCGTTTCGGCATTTTTTATCATCGGACTGGTAGCAGCGGCCTATTCCACCGCGGATGGATCACTCACTGCGCTTACTACATCATTTACTGTTGATATACTGAACACCGGGGGCAGGAGTGAAGATAAGATTATGTCTGTCAGGAAAAAGGTACATATAGGTATTACGTTTATTGTATTGCTGGTCATTCTCGTATTCAGGGTGGTAAATGACCAGTCGGTGATCAATGCATTTTTTACGGCTGCAGGCTATACTTACGGTCCGCTTCTGGGCTTGTATGCTTTTGGCCTTTTCACCAGATTCAAGGTGAGGGACAGATGGGTTCCGTTGATAGCAGTGTCCTCTCCGGTACTATGTTTCATTCTCAGCTCATTTTCGGAGCAGTGGTTTAACGGTTACAGGTTCGGATTTGAAATCCTTATTCTGAACGGCCTGATTACGTTCCTTGGCTTGTTGGTAATCAGGAGGAAATAAGTTGCCTTAATTGGATTTACCTGCCGCGTATATTTCCTTCAGGATATTCTCATACCTGTCATGCAGGGGTTTTCTTTTCAATTTTAAAGTAGGTGAAAGTTCTCCTGTCTGAGGGGACCATTCCTCTTCAACGAGCCTGATCCTTTTAACTTTTTCATGATCTCCCAGGTTATTATTCACTTCGTTAACCTCTTTCTGAAATCTTTCGATCACAGCTTTATGGTTGATCAGCTCAAGATTATCCTGGAACTTAATTTCATGACGTGAAGCCCATTCATGCAGGAAGGGGAAATTAGGTGAGATAAGGGCACTGGCAAATTTTTCATTTTCGCCTACGACCATAGCCTGTTCAATGAAAAATGACACTTTGAGTTTATTCTCTATGACCTGTGGTGCGATATATTTTCCGCTGGAGAGCTTGAAAATCTCTTTTTTCCGGTCAGTAATTTTGAGGAACTTACCATCGACCATCTCACCTATATCACCGGTGTGGAACCAGCCCTCCTTATCAATTACCTGGGATGTAAGTTGAGGATCATTATAGTAACCGAGCATAACATTCGGCCCTTTGCAGAGGATCTCTCCATCATCAGCTATTTTAACTTCAACATCATCGATGACAGGGCCTACTGTCCCAAACATGATCTCGTTTTTTACCAGGTTATTTACGGCAATGACCGGGGAGGTTTCTGTAAGTCCGTATCCTTCGAGCACATGGATGCCGGCTGCCCAGAATACCCTTGCAAGACGAGGTTGAAGAGATGCACTGCCTGAAACCATGATATCAAGATTTCCACCAAGGGCTTCCCTCCACTTGGAGAATATCAGCTTGTTGGCGATTTTCAGACGGAAATTATACCACCAGCCTCTTTTCCTGTTCACATCAAAACGAAGGCCCAGGTTTACGGCCCAGAAAAAGATCTGTTTCTTGAGGTATGGCAGATCCTTTCCTTTACCGATAATCTTGTCATAAACCCTTTCCAGAAGCCTGGGTACCGTGGCAAAGAGATGGGGTTTGATCTCTTTTGCATTTTCCTGGATGGTGCCCATGTTCTCAGCATAATATATACTGATACCCTTATACTGGAAATGATAATTCAGCATCCGCTCATACACATGACTCAGTGGCAGGAAAGACAATGCTTTGTGCCGGTGATCAAGGGGATGGACATTGATTGTTACTTTAACATTACTGATCAGGTTATTATGTGAAAGCATAACACCCTTTGGGAATCCCGTTGTCCCGGAGGTGTAAAGCAAAGTCACAAGGTCATCCGGTTGTATAGCGTTTTTGATCTTTTCAAGCTCATCCCTGTATTTCTCTGTATGCTGTTTACCCAGTTCGGTTATTTCAGTCCAGCTTTTTGCACCTTCGACCTGGTTAAATGTAAATATTCCTTTTACAGTGGGTATTTGTTCGCAGATTACGCTGATCTTGTCGAACAGCAGTTTGTCAGACACAAATATGAAGGATGGTTCAGCATGGCCCAGGATATAAATATATTCTTCAGTACTGATGGTGGGGTAAATTGGAACAAGAATCATCCCTGCCTGGGTTACTCCCATATCTGTGAAGTTCCATTCAGGACGGTTATTGGAAATGAGGGCAATTTTATCACCTTTTTTCAGGCCTGAAGCAAGCAGGCCAAGGCTGAAATTGGTTGCGGTTTCAACATACCGGGCTGATGAGTACTTAACCCAGATACCGTTTTCTTTTGCAGCCAGTATGTCATCTTTGACATATTTATCTCTGAACAGGTTCAGGATATCAAAAGTTCTGGTTATTTCCATTTTTATAAATTGATTAGTTGAACCAAATATAAGAATTTATTTCAGATGGGGATAAATGGTTTCTGGTTTCTGGTTCCTTGTTCCTGGTGGGTGTGGGGCAGGGTGTGGATTTCCCCCTCTCTGCCTTTGTAGCTACTCTTACTACATAAGTACTATTTTAAGTGATA
>CAZRHW010000560.1:0-2761 GCA_964599785.1 uncultured Bacteroides sp.
TGCTGGAGTAACCAATTAACCAGCCTGGATGTTACGAATAATACTGCTTTAACAGAATTATATTGCAGTAGCAACCAGTTAACCAACCTGGATGTTACGAATAATACTGCTTTAACAGAATTATATTGCAGTGACAACCAGTTAACCAACCTGGATGTTACGAATAATACTGCTTTAGAGTTATTGTGGTGCAGTGGCAACCAATTAACCAGTCTGGATGTTTCTAATGATACAGCTTTGGTTGAATTGGAGTGCGGTAGTAATCAACTAGCCAGCTTGGATGTTTCCATGAATACTGCATTAACAACATTATATTGCGAGGAGAACAAATTAACCAACTTGGATACCAGAAATAATATTGCTTTGAAAGGATTGAAATGCGAACATAACCAATTAACTAGCCTGGATGTTTCTAATAATGATTATTTATTATTATTGCATTGTGCTTGGAACCAAATAAACACCCTGGATGTTTCAGATAATACTTCATTATGGGATTTGTGGTGTGGTGTTAATCAATTAACCAGCCTCGATGTTTCTAAGAATATTGCTTTGAGAGATTTGAATTGTCAAAATAACCAATTAACGAGTCTGGATGTTTCGAAGAATATATCTATGAGAGAATTGTATTGTAATACTAACCAACTAACCAGCCTGAATGTTTCTGATAATCCATCGTTAACAAGATTGTATTGTAATACTAACAAATTAACCAGTCTGGATGTTTCTAATTGTACAGATTTGGTTGAATTGTACTTAGATGAGAACCAATTAACCAGCCTGGATATTTCAAATAATACAAATTTAGGAACATTGTGGATACAAAATATACCCACTTTGCATGAAGTTTGTGTATGGGCAATACCTTTCCCACCTACAGGTGTCAGTGCTGAGACATCAGGCAGCCCTAATGTGTATTTTACAACAGGATGTACCGTTGGAATTAATGGGTACAGTCAATCAGGACTATCAATTTACCCCAATCCAACCAATGATATATTAATCATTGAAACAGATAAACCTGAACAGTATTCAATTGAAATCAACTTTCTGAATGGTCAGTTGATTTACAGCACAATAATGAAAGGAAGCTCACACCAGATCGATCTTTCATCCTTCCAGAAAGGATTATACTTCATCACTGTAAGGTCCAGGGATCATGTGAGGACAGAGAAAATAATAAAGCTCTAATCCTCAATCCCAATTCAATCCCACAAAAAAAGGAGCCAGCCCATTTCACGATCCAGCATTTCCCTTTATATATCAAACTTTGGGAGGAAGTGAATGAAATCAATTCTAAATGCTTGACATTCTGATAATTTTATCATATTTTTATTTTTAATTTTCCACATTTCGCATCGTTCGACTGCATAGCACCTGGCGTTTCCAATAAATCACATTTCAATTTTTTTCATTACATCATTAGAGAGTGTACCTATACATATGTATTCATGAATGAGCTTGGAAATATAAGGAATCCATTGGATGATTTTGGATAATTATAAAGATGTATATAGCCATCCTATTTTGGTAGAGTATATACACCTTTACAACAGGATATTAAAAATAAACACACCGTGTGCACATACACAAATGTATGGGCAAGTTTCTAATAAAAATAATCAATAATAAGAATGCTGAAAATCCATTAAAGAGAAGCCGTAAAGAAATAATCTAGATTTCATAATAATAAAAAGAAATTTATGAATCTATTAAAAAGAGTCGGTAAGGCTTTAATAATGAAACATATGAAGATGAAATATTGCCTTAAATTACTCACATATATTTATTAATTTAAAATATGAATTATGGAAGCATTAAAAGCTATATCCATTATCCTGGCAATTCTTTGTGCTGGGATTATTGTATTAATTGGGATCAAAACCAATTTATTACGAGAATCAAACAACACTAATCCTCCTTACAGTTTTGCACGATTCCAGTTATGGTTATGGACATTAGTGATAAGCCCATTATTTATATTGAATTGGGGATATAATTCACAAACAGAACCAGAATTAAATGTAACATGTTTGAT
The DNA here is from genome assembly GCA_964599785.1 of uncultured Bacteroides sp. Classification (GTDB taxonomy): domain Bacteria; phylum Bacteroidota; class Bacteroidia; order Bacteroidales; family SM23-62; genus LJUQ01. Next base: position 2,039 of record CAZRHW010000560.1, read on the forward strand.
CCTATTAGGCATCTCGGTTACAGGAACATTAACTTCTGGAATAATAACAAATGTGCATGATTCTAATATACGAAAGGATAGTAATGGTAAGCCTAAAGCCGGAGAGGAATTGATAAAAAAATATCGAGATAGCAAATCATTTTGGATCGATATATTAATAGATGATAGTGGGCACTTTTCTGTTACAAGATTACAGCAACTTATCTTTACAATTGCTTATGTTTTCATCTTTATTTCATCTTTCTTCTCAAATAATATGGTTTATCCAGAGTTCCAAGATTCCGCTTTTATCCTAATGGGTATTTCAGCCGGAACTTATTTAGTAGGTAAAGGGATGAAAAAATAATAACGAGAAAGCCAGCCCATGACATTGTATAAGCGTAATGCGGGTTTAGGTAATAAATGTAAATAATTTAGCCTTACATATATTTTGGTGTATATTAATATAAAGTGCCCTGTAACCTGCACAACGCTTATACAGAACCGTTTAATGCAGTCTTTTTTCAACACCTCAAAAAACTGAGCCAGATCCAAAGGATACTTATGGATAATGAAATTCAAGGGTCAACTAAAATTTGTATCTGTCAATTAAAAAATCTATTACAACCCTGGAATAATTATCCCTAAATAACTCATTTTCAGGAAAAAAATTCATAATTTTAGCAGATCCAAACTTATTCATTTCATGAGAAAATCTATTTTTCTCTTTCTGTTCCTTGCTCC
>CAZRHW010000561.1:0-2759 GCA_964599785.1 uncultured Bacteroides sp.
GGAGCTGGGAGATGGGAGCTGGGGTACAGGTTGCAGGTTGCAGGTTGCAGGTTGTGTGGGTTAGGGGTGAAGAGTGTGATTACTCATACGATAATTTGGAGTCATCGTACGAGTAAAATAATCTGAGATTGAAAAGAGTCATCCCGACGAACAAAGTGAGGAGGGATCTCCTTGTCCATGAGAACTATCTACGATTTGGATCACTGTGAATAAGACGGTCTGTTTCAAGAGACAACAGATGATAAGAGAGCAGAGATGAAATAGAAAACAACATTTGCAGACCCGACGAGATCCCTCAGTCGCTTCGCTCCTTCGGGATGACTTCATCCTAAAGACGTATGTAGCTGTAAGAAGTACCATTTAAGCACTATTGAATTAACTACTGAATAACGCGAGCGATAGCGAGCAAAGTACAACTGAATTAACAAGTGAAACAACATCCAACAGCATATAATAAACTTCTTTATTGTTATTATTAAAGTCATATTATAATTCAAAGTTATCATGATCGAATATATCGCAGAATTTCTTGGCACCATGATCCTCATCCTCTTAGGGAATGGTGTTGTATCCAATGTTCTTCTTAAAAACACCAAGGGAGAAAATTCCGGATGGATCGTTATCACAGCCGGGTGGGGTATGGCTGTATTTATTGCCGTGCTTATCTTCGGGCCATTAAGCGGAGCTCATATAAATCCTGCCGTAACACTGGGACTGGCTTTTGCCGGATTATTTGAATGGGTTAAAGTTGTGCCGTTTATTTTAGCCCAGATGCTCGGTGCTATGGCTGGCGCCTACCTGGTATATGTGTTTTACCGCAACCATTTTACAGCTACTGAAGACCCTGATGTTAAAATGGCCTGCTTCTGTACAGCACCAAATATCAGAAAGCCAGGAAATAATTTTCTTTCTGAAACCATTGGAACATTTGTGCTTGTATTAACCGTTTTATTCATCAATCTTCCTGAGCTGGAAATTGAAGGAATTGAACATGCGAAAGTAGGTCTTGGCTCTCTTGAAGCCTTGCCTGTCGGTCTTCTTGTCTTTGCAATAGGCCTCAGCCTTGGAGGGACCACAGGTTATGCCATCAATCCTGCCCGTGATCTTGGACCCAGACTGGTGCATGCATTCTTACCTATGAAAAATAAAAGAGATAGTGACTGGCCATATGCATGGATACCAATCCTGGGACCATGTGCAGGTGCTATCATCGCAGCCGTACTTTATTATTTTATAAACTGGCTGGGGTAAAGCTGGGAGCTGGGAGTGTCAGATTATTTCCATCCCTGGTATTCCTTCATTATCAGTCAGTTGCATTTGACAGCTTTGGTGATCCCTTTTAAATCATTTTGATAGAGAAAGCCCAGAAAATAAATTCCCGGTTCTAAATACTCAAGATTAAAAACAACCGAAGAACAAGGATCCGGCAAATTATATTCGGCATTCATGATTTTTTGTCCAATGAAGTTGTAGATATCAATCCGGTCGATACATCCTGAATAACTGATTTTTATCTGACTATCAAATGGATTTGGGAATACTACGAATTCGCTATCAGCATAACCCGGTTTTTGAATCATTTTTTCATATTCACCTTCACCGGTAGCTGTTGTTATTTGATAAACCCTTATATAGTCCACCTCCATTGTTGTAGGAAATGCATGAATATCCACACCCTGAACACCTCCCCAGGAACCTCCTACCGCAATGTTCATAATCAGATGAAACCGTTTATTAAAGGGCCATTTCTTATAATCATCATCATATTTATAAAATGTAAAATATTTTGTTCCGTCTGCAAAAAAATCAATCTTTATGGGAGTCCATTCAATCGCATATTCATGAAAAGTACTTGTGGCATCCGGCAGGTCTACAGAGTTACCCTGCTGAGTTCCAAGGGTATGATTGAAAGCTTCGGTATGTACCGTTCCATGTACGACTCCCTCATCATACCCCACATGTTCCATGATATCTATTTCACCGCTGCTTGGCCATCCTCCATATTCCCAATCAGTGGGGAGCATCCAGATAGCCGGCCAGGTTCCCCTGCCTTTGGGTAGTCTGGCACTCACCACAATCTTTCCGTACAACCAGTCGCCAAGGTTTTTAGTGACCAGCCTCGCGGAAGTATACTCTTTACCTGAATAATTTTCCCTGATGGCTTCTATAACCAGTTTCCCTTCTTCCACCCTGGCATTTTCGGATCTCCTGTATGTATAATACTGAAGCTCCTGATTACCCCATCCATTTCCTCCTACATCATAATTCCATTTGTTCGTATCCGGCAATCCTGAATAATCGAATTCATCCGACCAGACAAGGCTGTAAGTCTGGCTATACAAACTGAATCCCACTATATTAAATAAAATAAAAGATAAAATCCCGAGTCTGTAAGAATGATAAAAATTCAACTTCATAACTGAATAATTTTTGTATGAATAATAAAATCTTCAATAAGAATAGTAATAAATAAATCGTTAAAAAATAAACCACAGAGAGCCACAGAGTTTTAAATTGAGTACCACAGAGGATTCTAAGGGAAATTTGCCTGGAAATAATATATAAGATATTCACGAATAATTCAGCCCTTACCCTAACCTCACACTCACTAATATACCAATATACAGATTCACATAAACAAACATTTCTATTCCATCGGCTAAAGCAAACGGCAATCCATAAGCCGTGCCCCTTCTTCATTAAATCCCACACCCTCACTCACACCCACCAATATACCAATATACCAATAAACCAATTTA
>CAZRHW010000562.1:0-2752 GCA_964599785.1 uncultured Bacteroides sp.
ATTATTATGAAAACAAAAATTATTTTCAGAAAGTTCGTTACACTTTTATCTTTTTATCTTATTTTCTCTATTACCATCTGCCCCGCCAGCAAAGGACAGAAAATTGATGAAACTGTATTGAAAGCCTATGAATTACGAATGAATGGCAAAGCTGATGAGGCACTGGTCATTCTTGAAGAGGCTTTATCCAAAGATTCTACAAATGCCCTGGCGTGGTACGAATTAGCCAGGACAAAACATCACATGGGCCTTGGAAACATCCAGGTATTTGTACAGAATCTTGATGACATGGAACAAACCATTGAAAAAGCCATCCTGGCGGATCCGGATAATGTAATTTATACCTTTTATAAAGGATATATATCTTGTATGCGCTGGTACATCTCCCTGATGATGGGATCAGAAAATTCAGCTGAGGATCTTACCAAAGTAAAGGAAACTTTTAACGAAGTATTATCATTAAAACCTGATTACCATGAAGCCCGGCTATACCTGGTTGAAATACTCGGAAATCTTCCGGATAGTTTAGGGGGTGATAGAGCAAAGGCAGAGGGACATATTCACCAGCTGGAGAAAGAAGATGCAGTTTATGCTGCCCGGGCAAAAGAATTAATTATGCCCTGGGATGCCGACAGGGTAGCATTCTGGAAAGGAATCCCTGATAATTACAAAGCAAATGCTGAAGTGCTTACCGGACTTGGAAAAGCTTATATGTATAATAACAATATTGATGAATGTAGAAGCTATTTCAATAGGGCAGTTGAAGCTGATCCTGAAAAAGATATTTTATATCTTGATCTTGCCAGGTATTTAATGATGAATTCACAGGAGGAAAATGGATTCAATCAGGATAAATTATCTCTTGCCTTTGATGAGTTTTCTAATTATCTTGATAAGGAACCTATCCGGCCCTTACAGGCATTTTCATATTCTTTGATGGCCCGGATCAAACAGTTAATGGGAGACCAGGATGAAATGAACAATCTGCTTAAAAAGGCTGAGGCGGCTGATTCATATTTTTCTAAAGCTTTTGGAACCCCACCGTTGGTACTGTTTACTCCGCCAACAGAAATAGCATACTACCACGGATCATTTTTCAGACCTTATTAGGTTTATCAAACTCACCGGGTGACTTTACTCACCCGGTGAGTTTAAAACTTATCACGAAAAAGCTGAACGAATCCGTTTGTTGCAGGACTGCCGGTACCATCAACAGATTGAATGGTAAAGAAATAAATATCAGGGGGCAGTTCCTGTCCGGATTGATTTCGTCCATCCCATATAAGTGTTGGGGATTCAGAACGATAAACAAGCATCCCCGACCGGCTGAAGATTCTGAGTGAATAAACAGTCAAACCATTTGTCAGGACCTGGAAATAATCATTCACATTATCATTATTCGGGGTAAAAACATTAGGATATTTTAACATATCGAAAACCTCAATATTTCCTGCCCAGGTAGCTGAACATCCGATTTGATTTGTGACGGTCAGTTGTGTACTCCACTCTCCCTCAGATGGAAAGGTATGAATGATTGTGCGGGTATAAGCTTCTTCATCATTTTCAAATTCCCATAAGTATGAATAGTTTATTGAATCAACCGATTGGTTCACATTCCTGAAGACAACGGTATACGAACCCAGTTCAAGTGAGTCGGAATACAGAAAACGCGCATCAGGGATCGGATAAACTGTAATATAGTTCTGCTGTGTAATGACTGTATTGTTATTAACAACAATTGAAATACAATATGATCCTGTTGTATCATACAGAATGATCTGGTCTTCTTTCCCTGTCCCTGTTTGCCCGTTACCGAAATCCCAGGTTACACTGCTGATCGTATCGGGAAAGATAGTGTTGACAAAGGTAAAGGTGACCCGCAGCGAATCACAACCAGCGACTGTATCTGCAACAAAATAAACATTTTGTGCAAAAACGAAAGCCGGGATAATACCAAACAGAAAAAGTACAAGTGTCCTTAAATAGTTCATTAATTGACAAATTCGCAACTAAAGATATTAAAATTGGTATTTAAGTTGGTTATATGTTCCGGGTAATTTTTTTAACAACCCTGAATTTATTCAGAAATTCTTTGGCAAATACCCTGATGGTAGTATAGACAGGAATGGCCAGTATCATTCCCGGAATACCAGCCAAAGTGCCTGCAATCATGATCACAAGGAATATTTCCAACGGATGGGCTTTAACACTGCTCGAAAATATAAATGGTTGAAATAAAATATTATCCATGATCTGAACAATCAGAATTACCAGCATCATATACCCGATCATGGGCAGTAACTGCGTGTGAATATCCATTTCCAGATGAGTAGCAACACCAAGAATAATTCCAATTACACCACCCAGCCATGGACCAAGGTAGGGTATCACATTTAATAATCCGATAACGAGGGCTATTATCAGGGCATGCTTTAATCCAAGTCCCACGATGGTCATACCAATGGTAATAACGATCATAATTGCAGTTATTTGCCCGCAGATACCAATAAAATATCGCATAAGAAGTTTCCGGGTAGAAGAAAGGGCATTCCTGACAGCCGTTTCGTGTTTTTGAGGAACGAGCAAAACAATGGAGTTGGCAAACATTGTTTGATCCTTAAGAAAAAAGAACAGGATGAAGGAAATGGCAAAAACAGCGATAAAGGTGTTACCCAGTATCCCAAAAATGGATGAGAAAAAGTTTGAAATAAAAGAAATGTTAAGTACCGAGTTTATCTTGCTATTTATAAAG
>CAZRHW010000563.1:0-2746 GCA_964599785.1 uncultured Bacteroides sp.
CTATAAAATAATCCCGATGCAGGCGAAAGTAAAATTCCGGTTCAATGCAGGATTGAAGAAATAATTTCTTCCCGCTTTTATCTTTTCCCTGAGTTAGCCTTCATTTCATATTTTCATCCAGCCACTTTAACCTTTCGGTAATTTTAAGATATTGCGTGCACTCTTCTTCACAGGCCTGGCATTCCGTGCAATCGGACGGGTATTTTTTATTGTTATTCAACGGCCCGAAGTTATGATACCAGGTATATCTCTCTTTTGTGATTTTAAGGTTTCCTGATAACTGCCAGGTATTATAGATTTCCATATAGGATTTGATGTTGATATTTTCAGGGCAATGCCTGAGGCAATATCCGCAGGAGGTACAAAGATCGGTCATTCCTGATTCAATCGTGTGTTCCCTTTTCACCTGCTCTTCTTCGGTTATCTTTTGTGCTTGTTGATAGATTTTTACATTTTGATTGACCTGTTCCATGCGATTCATGCCTGAAAGGGAAACATTAATATACGGTGATTCCAGGCAGAATAATAATGCATCCTGAATGGCACTATGTTTACTCCCAGGATAGATTGAGAGCTGATCTTTGTATTGTGGAATTACTCCACCGTAAAGAGGATTCATCACAACTGTTCCCAGGGAATGTTTAAATGCATACCTGAGCCCGGATTCCCTTTGTTTAAAATTCAGTGCATTGTATGGGATCATTATGAACTCAAAAAGCCCTGAATCAACCATTTCTTTGATATCATCTGAATATACATGAGCTGATACTCCAATATGTGAGATTAATCCGCGTTGCTGAGCCTTAAGGATCCCTTCCAGGGCCTCACCTTTCTTCCTGGCCCTTGTGAATTCATCCCTGGATATAATACTCCAAAGAAAATAAAAGTCGATTTGTTCAACGTTCAACCGTTTAAGTGATCTTTCAATGTTTTTTTCAATGTCATAAGCATTTTTCCTGCTTTCCCCTTTTGTGGCAACGAAAAACTGATCCCTGTTCATGTCCCTGAATGCCTTGCCATAGATCCCTTCACTTCTGTCTTCATTGTACAAAGGTGCCGTATCAAAATAATTGATTCCCAATTCATTAGCATATCTGATCAATGAGACACATTCCTTTTCAGGGATTTCCTTTTCGAACCGCATCCCTCCCATTCCAAGCAAGGATAAATGTTTGCCAGTCCTACCGAAGTGGGTATATTGCATTTTTTCCCGTGAAAATAAGAATAATTTGGGAAGCATGGAGCGAAGAGCATAGAGCGAAGAGCAAAGATTAAAGAGGGAATAGGAAAGAGCATAAAGCATAGAGTGAAGAGCATGGATGGTATCGATGACTATTGTAATGAATGAAGCGGGTAAAGAGGAAGGAGTGATTGTAAGAATATAGAATAATGGGGTGCCTTCTTGGAAAGCAACCCCATTATTTTATTCAACTGTAGCTTCTTTATCATCCTCTGCAATTCCATTCATTTTTTTATGGAATTTGTTTTTCCAGTATTCTTTCGACTGGCGGGGGCGGTGGTCATGTGACTGTGAGTGCCCGTGTCCCATACCGGAGAACAGGATCTTTGCTAATATAAACAGTCCCAAAGTCTGCCAGTAACCGATTACCGGTCCATTGAACAACTCCGGAACAAGCCAGTTCCAGAGCCACATGACGATAAATCCAAATCCTGCAACAGCGGCCACACCCAATATACCCCATAATACATATTTTCCATACTGAAATACTTTTGTTCTCATGACTATCAAGTTTTAAATTGGTTATACAATTCTTTTAATTTTTCACGCAGGTAAAGCACTGCGTACCTTTTTCTTGAGAGAAGGGTATTTATTCCTACGCCGGTTTGTTCAGATATATCGCTGAAACTCATATCTTCAAACTCATTCAGAATAAACACCTCAGATTGTTCTTCCGGAAGTTCAGAAAGAGATTCTTCTATTGTCTCCCAAATCACATTTCTCATATATTCATCTTCAGGATCTCTTGTTAATGCGGGCAGAATATCTTCCAGCATCAGTGGCTGACCGTCCTGTTCCCTGTCATTTAATTTCTCTATTGAGGAAAACGGTGTCGTTTTTTTCTTCCTGAAATGATCGATGATCCTGTTCTTCGCAACTGTAAACAACCAGGAGGTGACACGTTCAGCTGAACGGATATCGTTAAAACCAACGGTGAGCTGATAAAATACATCCTGCATGATATCCCTTGCATCCATTTCATCAACAACCTGCCGCCTGATGAACCCAAACAATCTGCCCTGTTCCTTTTTGACAATCTCACTTAAATATGCATTTTCAGCTGCTGTCATTTTTTTAAAGTATCTCTTTCTATTTCTATTGACGATTGAGAGAAAAATTTATTTTAAAAATAGTGTAAATAAATCATTAAGTACTTCAAGTGGTTCACCGATTCACCTCATGCGGAATAGTTAAAAGTCCATGGCAATTAGTGAGGCAGGAAAATGTTGAATAACATAATATGTGGTGAACGATATTAATTAAATCGGGGATAAATGTTTGTAGATATCTGTTACTGATCCAGTCATTTAAAGTGACTGGATCATTAGCGAAGCTATATCCGGTTTTGAAGTTTTTCAGTAGGGATCCAGTCACTTTAAATGACTGGATCATTAGCGAAGCTATATCCCTATCCGAAGCAGAATCATTATTTAAGTTGGTATTAACGGACCCATTCCGGCATGATGTTCGGGAAGACTTCGAGGATTTTACCCCCCAGAAGCCATG
>CAZRHW010000564.1:0-2743 GCA_964599785.1 uncultured Bacteroides sp.
TTTTGCAATTACCTTGGCAGTTGGCCGCTTACTTTTCTTAATAAGTTCCTTAATCTCAAGGATATCTGTCACTGACCTTACAAAAGAAAGTGCGATCCAGTCCGCACCATGTTCCAGCGCAAAGCTGGCATCTTTCCTGTCTTTTTCTGTCAGGCTTGGCAGGGATACTTTGGTATTTGGCAGGTTTACACCTTTCTTTGACGATAATATCCCGCCATTAATGATTTTCATTTTCACGAGGTCTTTTTTGTTGGTTTCTATGACCTCAAGTTTGATCTTTCCATCATCGACAAGGATAGTCTCCCCGGCATGAACATCCCGGGCAAGTCGTTCATAACTCATATATACCCTGTCTTTATTACCTGTACATGGCGTATTTACAAATAATATTTCTTCTCCGTCAACCAGGTCCACAGCATTGTTCTCAACCTCCCCGACCCTTAGCTTGGGACCCTGCAGGTCGGCAAGTATTGCTACGTTAGATGAAAAACTGGCATTCAGGCTGTTGATCAGTTCAATGGATTTTAGATGATCCTCATAACTCCCGTGGGAAAAATTAAGACGGCAGACATCAATACCTTCCTGGAACATTTTTGCCAGCACTTCCTGGTTGGCTGAAGCGGGACCAAGGGTGGCAATAACTTTTGTGTGGGATTTTTCGTGTCTCATGGTTTGCATATAAATTCTTTTATTGTTTTGATACATTCCGCCGGCTTATCATTGATCATGTAGTGTCCGGCATTTTCAATAACTACCAGCTGTACATTCCTGAAATATTTCAGATGTTCTTCCTGATAATCCATGATCAGCCTTCCTGATAAAAAATCCTCCCTGGATTGTTGATCAGGTCCCCTGACATGAATAGACTGGAACCATGATTTGATAAGATATTTCAACAAAGGCCAGCTGAGGGACAGGGACATGTTATTTGTCCTGAGTGCATATGCCTTCGCCATCTCTGTTGTCAGGAATGCAGGTTCGGCAAGTACTGCTTTTAAAACTCTTCCGGGATTTTTTGCAATATATCCGCTGGCCACCATTGCACCCCAGGAATGACCGATAAGATGGACAGGCTTGTTGGGAGAATAATAGTCAATGATACTGTTGAGGTCATCAAGTGTCTTATCAAGTGTAAGTTCTTCGGCAGTGACCCTTGGTGAGAGGCCGGTTCCCCGCTGGTCGTAGAATACAATATGGAAGCTGTCGGACAGCTCTTTCAGATCGAGCAGGTAACGAAAATCATTTCCGGGTCCTCCATGAATAATCACAATTGTGGCTTGTTCTGGATTACCATATGATTCAGAATGAAAGGGATACTGCTGTATGGTGACGGCGGGCAGATAAGGATCCTCTTCAATAGTTTTCATTACCTCATATTTCCCGTTAGTAGCAAGATATCCGATCAGAAATCCGATGACCAGAAGTAAAATGAATCCGATTATTATTCTTGCGAGAATCTTCAATAACATTGATTTAGGTTAAAGATAGTGATATTGACATTATCAGATTTAGCAAGTAAGATATTTATGCAGGTAATCTTCGCTCAGATTCCAAAGTTCTTCTGCCAGTTTCATATCATTTGATTGCCTTGAGCCTTTCTTGATTTTTTTCTTTTCGAAATATTCTCCGGTAATATTTCCAACCTCTCCGGAGGTGGCAAGAAAAATTGTATTTTCAGCGCCCTGCCGGGGAGTAAGTGCCATCAACCTGGCAGATAATCTGACGAATGGATTTGATTCCCTGAAAAGCCCGGTATTCACCCAGCCCGGTGCGAGACAGTTGACCGTTATATCTGTTTCTTTCAGTCTCTTTGCAAGAGATCTCGTGAAGAGGATATTCGCAACTTTTGACTGGGTGTATGCATTGATGGAACTGTAGGATTTAAGTTTGAATTCCGGATCTGAAACATCCAGGTAGCCACGATAGTGTATGCCTGAAGATACATTGATTATTCTTCCTGCGGGTGACTTTTTAATTAAATCAAGCAGAAGATGCGTTAAAAGAAAAGGTGCCAGGTGGTTTACTGCAAACTGGGATTCAAATCCCTCATCTGTTATTACTTTACGGGTGGTCCAGATCCCTGCATTGTTGATCAGGATATCCAGCTTTTCATAACCTTTCCTAATGGTACTTGCAAAGGTACAGACGGATTTCATTAATGCGAGATCGCAAAATACTACATCAACATTTTTATTGCCTGACAGATCGATTATTTCATTCCTGACAATGTTCCCTTTCTCAACATTGCGGGTATTGAAAATGATATGCATTCCCTGGCGTGCCAGTTCAATTGCTGTTTCTTTTCCTATGCCGGATGTGGCACCTGTAATTAGACAGATTTTTGAGTTGTTTTTCAATGGTTCTTCAGTTTTGTTTTAATTGTGATTCAGTTGTGCTTCTCAATACAGCAAATGCCTTTAGAACCAGTGTCATCCTGAAACAAGTTCAGGATGACATTGATTCTTTCTATGTTATTGAAAATTCAAAAACTATTCTTACTCAGCCTTAGCCTCAGCTTTTCTTTCAATTTTAGTCATTTCTTCTTGTTTTTAGGCATTTGTTCTTTTATTCGGTCATGCCTCAAACAGTTGAATATATCTTTAAGATCAAGTCATCCACTGAGGCGGATCGTCCGGATGACTTGATTCTGTCTAAATCCTTCAGGAACCACAGTGAAATATGCTCCTTCCCTGATGAAATATTTTCGTACCTCAAATTTCACAGGGCAAGCGTCGCATTTCAC
>CAZRHW010000565.1:0-2741 GCA_964599785.1 uncultured Bacteroides sp.
ATCATCTGCCCTGTGATTATCATATCCATGTTCAATAGTGACTAAAATCTTTTTGTTAAAATAAATAGCCGTATTGAGGGCTACCCTGTACATCCAGGTCTGAAATTTCGATTTCCCCTGGAATGAAGGAAAAGAACGCCATAGTTGATAGATAATCTCCTGTTTCAGATCCTGTCTTTCCTCATATGAGGAGGCATAAATATTACAGATTTTATGCACCATATCTTCATTATGTGTGATGTGATTCAAAAACTCCTGCTCCAGATCATTTTTTACCATTCAGATTCTTTTAACTTATTAGTTGAAAGTAAGTAGAAAAAACTACAACAAACTATATTAAATTTCAAAAAATATAATTATGAGTCGACTCCGAAAAGTAAGAAAATATAGGAATGCCACTCTAAGTCAGGAAGATTCACAAAGAATTTAATTTCAATAATTAATATTTATGAATCTTGGTGTCCTGGTTACTTAGTGACTATAATATTATTTTTCGGAGTGGAATCAATTATTGATAATATAGATGCATTGGAAATTCCTATAATCATTTAAATGAATTCATATTCTGGATATTTTATTATAACAGACAGGTCATTTGTTCAAATAACTTTTTCCTATTTTTGTATCTCTGTGTCCTCTGTGGTTAATTGATTTTATTTCAAATCAAGGCCTATAATAAAATATTCATGAATAATACTGACAAAGAACCACGATCCCTTAACTTCATTGAAAGCATCATCGAAGAAGACCTGAAGAATGGTAAAAACGGAGGCCGTGTCCACACACGTTTCCCTCCCGAACCAAATGGGTACCTTCATATTGGCCATGCAAAATCTATTTGTCTGAATTTTGGTCTTGCTGAAAAATATGGGGGAAAATGCAACCTGCGGTTTGATGATACCAACCCCGTCACAGAGGATGTTGAATATGTTGATTCCATAAAGGAAGATATTCGTTGGCTCGGGTTTGACTGGGAGGAGAGGGAATATTACGCTTCCGATTATTTCGACCAGTTATATGACTTTGCACTGAAGCTTATCAGAAATGGAAAAGCTTATGTCGATGACCAGTCGGTAGAGGTTATCAGCGAACAGCGCGGTACACTTTCCATTCGCGGAATAGAAAGTCATTACAGAAACCGTTCTGTTGATGAGAATCTCGGACTTTTTGAAAAGATGAAAAACGGAGAATTTGCTGAAGGCACCCATGTCCTCAGGGCAAAGATCAATATGGCATCACCCAATATGCATATGCGCGATCCGGTCATTTACCGGATCAAGCATGCATCGCATCATCGTACAGGTAACAAATGGTGTATCTACCCCTTGTATGATTTCGCTCACGGACAAAGTGATTATTTCGAGGGGATTACTCATTCCATATGTACACTGGAATTCGAGGTGCACCGTCCGCTTTACGACTGGCTTGTGGAAGAACTGAAAGAGGAAGATTACCGTCCACATCAGATTGAATTTGCCCGGTTGAATTTAAGCTATACAATAATGAGCAAACGCAGACTTCTTGAACTGGTAAAGAAAGACTATGTGCGGGGATGGGATGATCCCCGGATGCCAACGATATGCGCATACAGGAGAAGAGGATATACACCGGAAGCAATACGGTTTTTTGCCGAAAGGGTAGGTGTGGCAAAACGTGATAATGTGATCGATGTCGCATTACTTGAACATACTATCAGGGAAGATCTGAATATGCGGGCAGCACGGGTGATGGCTGTCCTGAAACCCTTGAAGGTGGTGATCATTAATTACCCTGAGGAACAGGTGGAATGGATGGAAACTATTAATAATCCCGAAGACGAAAGTATGGGTACACGAAAACTGCCTTTTTCCAGGGAATTACTTATCGAACAGGATGATTTTATGGAGGATCCTCCCAAAAAGTTTTTCAGGTTATCACCAGGAAATGAAGTACGCCTGAAAAGCGCCTTTATTATTAAATGTGAAAAGGCTGTTAAAGATAGCAAAGGCCATATCATTGAACTGCATTGCACCTATGACCCCGATACCCGTTCAGGAGGTGCGCTGAGCAACAGGAAAGTTAAAAGTACCATCCACTGGTTATCTGAAAAACACGCTTTAAAAGCAGAGATCAGGCTCTATGACAGGTTATTTAACAAAGACGATCCCAATGAAGTGGTTGAAGGCCAGGATTTTATATCAAATCTTAATCCGGATTCCCTTGAAATTCTCGAAGGTTATGTCGAACCGTCACTCAAAGGTTCCCTCCCGCTTGAAAAATTTCAGTTTCAGCGACTGGGTTATTTCTGTGTTGATACTGATTCAACTGAGGAAAGACTGGTTTTTAACCGGACAGTGACACTCAGGGATACATGGGCGAGGATTCAGGCCAAAGCCTGAATGGTTCCCGGTTCTCGGTTCCTGGTTCCCGGTGAGTGTGAGTTTAGCGTAATGAGTGTGATTTAAAAAAGTGAAACAAGGCATCCCTCTCCATAAGGATCAACTTAGAATTGGGTTTATATTCATGCTCAACCATCATTAATTTTGCTTTCCTTTTCCAAATTGTTAATATCCTATGATTTGTTATTTTTTAGGTATATAGTAACCGATATTCCGGCTAAAAATGGATAAAAGGTTAAAGTATGTTTAATCTTTAAATCCATATGAAAATGTCAACAATAAAAAATTTTGAAGATCTCGAATGCTGGCAACTTGCCAGAGAATTATCCCGGGAAATATACCAGTTAACAAGAAAAGAAAAGT
>CAZRHW010000566.1:0-2725 GCA_964599785.1 uncultured Bacteroides sp.
ATCGAGCTGAAAGACGGAGCGATCATTACCGGAAGAAATTCCCCGCTCATGCATGCATCATCAAGCCTCATTCTGAATACCGCCAAACACCTGGCAGGGCTTCCCGAAAACATGCACCTCCTTCCCAAGAACATGATTGATTCCCTGAACTACATGAAAAAAGAGATCCTGAAGGGTAAAATGATCAGCCTCGACCTGGAAGAAACACTGATCGTCCTGGGTATCAGTGCTATCTCCAATCCCGCAGCCCAGATGGCTGTTGATAGACTTAAGGACCTGCAGAACTGTGAAGTGCACCTGACCCACATCCCAACCCCCGGTGATGAAGCAGGCTTCCGTAAATTACATGTCAACCTGACATGCGATCCGGAATTCTCTTCGAAAAGTTTGTTTTTAAGAGAGTGAAATGTCACTCACCTGGCGACTGGCAGTCACCCCGTGAGTAACTAAATATTGTAACTTTCCATTTAAATATGCGTCAAATAAATAATAAAATTCGTCTTTATTAAGTTAGTCCATAATCTCCATTACTTATGTTCTCCAATATCATCAAAGTTGCTATCCGTAACCTGATAAGGCAATCGGGATACACCCTCATTAACATTCTTGGTCTGGCCATCGGTCTTGCCTGCAGTATCCTGATCTTTTTATATGTACTGAATGAAGTAACATATGACCGCTTTCATGAAAAAGCAGATCGGATCTACCGTATTGGCGTAAAAGGACAGATGCTCGGGAATGAGCTGAACCAGGCCGTTACGGCCGCCCCCATGATGGAGGCTTTATTGGCTGATTATCCTGAAGTGGAGATGGCCGTCCGTGTTGCTCCATTCGGTGGATGGCTGATCACCTATGGAGAGAAAAGGTTCCATGAAACAGAAGAGACATTCAAATTTGCCGATTCAACATTTTTTGAAGTGTTTGATTTTAAACTGCTCCATGGCGATCCCAAATCTGTCCTGACAAGGCCCCGTACAATCGTCATGACGGAATCAGCCGCCAGGAAATATTTCGGGGATGAAGATCCCATAGGCAAAAGCCTGAAAATCGAACAGGATACCAATTTATATGAGGTAACCGGGTTGATGGAGGATGTTCCGGTTAATTCCCATTTTCATTTCGACCTGCTGGGTTCGATGAGCACTGTCAGGGATAGCAGGAGTACCAACTGGCTGAATCATAACTATTATACATACATTATCCTTCCCTCTGAAATAAATATTGAGCAGTTTACAGAGAGAATAAATGAATTGATCCCCAAATTTGTGGGCCCCATGATTGAGCAATTCCTGGGTTTCACGCTTGAACAATTTGAGGCTGCCGGGAATACATTCGGGTATTTTCTTCAGCCACTCCCTTCAATCCATCTTCATTCGAACCTCCAGGTAGAAATTGAACCGGGTGGAAATCCGGCTTATGTTTATATTTTTTCGGTTATAGCCATACTTATCCTGATTATTGCCTGTATTAACTTTATGAACCTGTCCACTGCCAGGTCAATCACACGTGCCCGGGAGGTCGGTATAAGAAAAGTAGTAGGATCACACAGGTCATACCTCATCAACCAGTTTCTGACCGAATCGGTATTCCTGAGCATTATATCACTGATCATTGCTGTCATTTTTGTATACCTTCTGCTGCCTTATTATAATAATATGATCAGGTTGGATCTGGAATTTAATATTTTGAAAAATTATTACACCATCCCGCTTCTTATTTTGCTGGCCATTTTCGTCGGCCTTCTTTCCGGAGGATATCCTGCATTCGTTCTTGCCTCATTTAATCCCATAACTGTCATGAAAGGGGAGGTTGTACCGGGTACAGGAAAAGGTTTACTCAGAAGTATCCTTGTGATATTGCAATTCACCGTTACCATTGCCATTCTGATGGGAACCCTAATCGTTTTCCAGCAATTATCCTATATGCAGAAAAAAGATCTGGGTTTCGAAAAAAATAACGTACTGGTCATCAGGAGATCTGATGCTCTCAAGGATAAGATCGATGCTTTCAAACAGGAACTTAAACAGCAGGCCGGCATCATCAGCGTTGGCAATTCCACACATATCCCCTCAACAAATTTCTGGAATAATGCGCACTGGCTTGAGGGACAGGATTTTAGTAATACGCTCCTATTGATGACAGGTTATGTGAGTTATGAATATGCCGATGCACTCGGACTAACCATGAAAGAGGGTAGATTTTTCAGCCCTGATATGCCCACCGATTCATTTGCAGTGGTCATAAATGAGGCAGCAGTCAGGGTGCTCGGTCTGTCAGATCCGCTTCATACACGATTTATAGAACCAGGGGAAACAAGGGACGAAGACAGATATATGCCGGTCATAGGTGTAGTTAAGGATTTCCACTACGAATCCATGCATGAAGACATCCATCCCATGATTCTCCACTTTATGCGGGGAAACTGGGAAGGGTACATCATTGTAAGGCTGAATGACGGTAATATTCCCGGAACAATCGACTTTATCAAAAAGACCTGGGAAGATTTTAACCAGCAATACCCCTTTGAATATTTCTGGCTTGATGATGAATTCGGGAAGCTTTTTGAACCGGAAAGGCGGACGGGACAGATCCTGCTTTTATTTTCCATACTTTCCATCTTTATCTCCTGCCTCGGCCTGCTTGGCTTGATCTCATACAGCACAGCACAGCGTACGAGGGAGATCGGGATCAGAAAAACAATGGGTGCTTCTATCAATAAGATCCT
>CAZRHW010000567.1:0-2710 GCA_964599785.1 uncultured Bacteroides sp.
ATGGACAGATGACAATTGGTGCGTGGAGAACTCATCTTCCATACTCACAGGCAATTGGGGTAACTGAGGCTGGGAATAAAATATATTGTTTTACACAGGGAGGATTGTTCTATTTTAATAAGGAAGATAATTCTCTTAATATATTTACCAAGGTAGATGGACTATCAGATGTGCAGATTAGTTGTATCAATTACTCACCTGAATACGATATGCTGGTCATCGCGTATACAAACGCAAATCTTGACCTGATCAGCGGGAATGAGATTTATAACTTACCGGACATTAAAAGAAAATCCCTGACGGCGAATAAATCAATTAATAATATCATGTTCATCGATAAGTATGCTTACCTAGCCTGCGGATTTGGAATAGTTGTAATAAATCTTGAAAAAAAAGAAATAAGGGATACCTACCTGATCGGTGATAATAGCAGTTATGAGTTTGTTAATGATATAACTTTTGATGGCCAGTTTTTATATGCAGCTACAGAGGATGGAATATTCATGGCTGATATCAATAGTCCTAATCTGATAGATTATAATTATTGGAACCGGCTTGATAATGCTCCCCATTTTAATAAAAATTATAATCACATAGCCTTTTTCGATGGTAAAATTTATGCAAATTACTACAATGAACTCAGTGGTTCAGATTCAGTTTACAGATATGATGGGTATGAGTGGACTGTTTTTTCGAAAATATTTTTTGACAGGACACGTACGCTTGAAGTTCATCATGACCGGCTTGTAACTATTAATGGATGGGCTACCGATGTATTTGAGAACAATGAGATCAATGTCAGACATTTCGGTTCAGATAATCCGGCAAATGGAATTATCGACAAGGATAATTATTTATGGATTGCGGATGAAACCGAAGGGCTCATTCTGAATACCAACTCATTAAATAAAGAAATATTAATTCCAAACGGGCCCATGAGCAACAGGGCGGTTACCCTTGAAATAGCTGATAATAAACTATTTGCTGTTGCCGGAGGGGATACACGGACCTGGAGAAACTTGTGGTACCAAACTGAAATTAACCAATATACAGGTGGTTTGTGGACAGGACTGAAAGAAAGTATTTATAAAGATGCAGTCAGCATAGCAATTGATCCTGATAATTCAAATCACTATTATACAGGCACATGGGGTTATGGATTACTGGAGATTGAAAACGGAGAAATTATAAAGGTGTACAATGAATTCAATAGCAGTTTGCAGAATATTTTACCTGATGGTCCATATATCAGGTTGGGAGGAATAGCTTTCGACAGGGATAAAAATCTCTGGTTGGTCAATTCGGAGGTGCCTAATCCTATCTCAGTGATGAAACCTAATGGCACATGGAAAAGTTTTGAATTTGAAAAGAAGATTAGTAATATTTCTACAGGCCAAATCATGATTACCAGCCTTGACCAAAAATGGGTACAGTTAATCCAAGGGGGAGGATTATTTATTTTTGATGTGAAAGGCACTGTGGATGATAATTCAGATGATGAATATATCAAAATGAGTGTGGTTGATGTAAACGGAAAGGTTATTACGAATAATATTTATTCATTTGCGGAAGACAGGAGCGGGAATATCTGGGCAGGTACAGATAAAGGCATCGTGGTTTATTATAATCCGGGCAGGGTATTTGGTCCGGATCTTTTCTATGCACAACAGATTAGTGTGCCAAGAAATGATGGGACGCTTTTAGCAGATTATCTGCTTAGTACAGAAACAGTTACAGCAATAGCTGTAGATGGAGCAAACAGGAAATGGGTAGGGACTGCCAGGGCTGGTGCTTTTCTACTTTCCGCGGATGGACTTAAACAGTTCTATAATTTTACCAGGGAGAATAGTCCACTTCTGTCAAACAACATCCAGGATATTGCGATTAATGGAAAGACCGGTGAGGTTTTTTTTGCAACGGACATGGGGATCATATCATTTCGCAGTACGGCAGTAGATCCTAATGAAAATTTCAGGGACGTCTATGTATATCCGAATCCGGTGCGGGAAGATTATGAAGGAGAAATCGTCATTACAGGACTGATTGAAGAGGCGAATATAAAAATTACAGATATCAGTGGTAATATCGTTTATGAGACTACTTCCCTTGGGGGACAGGCAATATGGGACGGCCGGACTTTCGAAGGCAGAAGAGTCAGTACAGGCGTATATCTTGTTTTTTGTACCAACGAAGACGGATCGAAAACGCATATAACTAAGTTGCTGGTTATTAATTAGTTCCCACCTTCCTGCTTTTTCACTGAAAATCAACATCAGAAATTTATTATAAATTTGAAAGTGTGATTAAATCCCATGGATTATGCTCATCAAAGTACGGGGCATCGTATTGCATCATATTAAATATAAAGAGAGCAGTGCTATTGTACATATGTATACCGATATGTTTGGGAGGCAGGCATATATTATAAACAATGTAATGGGGAAAAAAGGAGGGCATCGGTCGAATCTTTTACAACCGTTGTTTCTTCTTGAGCTCGAGGTTTATTATAAACAGGAAAGGGAATTAAAACGTATCAGGGATTTCAATCATTATATTCCTTTCAGGACAATTCCATATGAATTGCATAAAAGTACACAGGCTTTGTTTATTGCCGAAATCCTTTATAAATCATTAAGGGAGGAAGAAGCTTCACCTGAATTGTTTGATTTCCTTGTTCATGCAATCCAGTGGTTGGATACAACAGAGGAGC
>CAZRHW010000568.1:0-2699 GCA_964599785.1 uncultured Bacteroides sp.
CGTAGCTCAGTCGGTAGAGCACACCCTTGGTAAGGGTGTGGCCATCGGTTCAAATCCGATCGTGGGCTCTAGTGTCTTTTGCGCTAACTGAGTGCGAAGCGCCGACCGCTATCGTTAGATTGACTCGTGCAAGGAGGACGAGAGGAACAATGTCAAAAGAGAAGTTTGTGCGCGACAAGCCGCACGTGAATGTGGGGACGATAGGACACATAGACCACGGGAAGACGACGTTGACTGCGGCGATCACGAAGGTGTTGGCGATGCGAGGGCTGGCGAGTTATCGGCCGTTTGATTCGATCGACAACGCGCCGGAGGAGAAGGAGCGGGGGATCACGATCGCGATAGCGCACGTGGAATACGAGACGGCGAAGCGGCACTATGCGCACGTGGACTGTCCGGGGCACCGGGACTACATCAAGAACATGATCACGGGGGCGGCGCAGATGGACGGGGCGATCTTGGTGGTAGCGGCGCCGGACGGGCCGATGCCGCAGACGCGGGAGCACGTGTTGCTGGCGCGGCAGGTGGAAGTGCCGGCGATGGTGGTGTACCTGAACAAGGTAGACATGATGGACGATCCGGAGCTGCTGGAGCTGGTGGAGTTGGAGATGCGGGAGTTACTGGATGGGTATGGGTTTCCTGGGGATGACATTCCGATCGTGCAGGGGAGCGCGTTGCAGGCGTTGGAGAGTGCGAGCACGGATCCGCAGGCGGGGGAGTACGCGAGCATATGGGAGCTGCTGCGGGTGGTGGATGAGTACATACCGACGCCGGAGCGGGAGGTGGACCTGCCGTTTCTGATGCCGATCGAGGACGTGTTCTCGATCAAGGGGCGGGGGACGGTGGTGACCGGGCGGGTAGATCGAGGGACGATCAAGGTGGGGGAGGAAGTGGAGATAGTGGGGCTGCAGGAACAGACACGCAAGACGGTGTGCACGGGCGTGGAGATGTTCCACAAGATACTAGAGCGGGGGCAGGCGGGCGACAACATCGGGGTATTGCTGCGGGGGATCGACCGGGACGAGGTAGCGCGGGGGATGGTGTTGGCGAAGCCGGGGAGCATCAAGCCGCACCGGAAGTTTCAGGGAGAGGTGTACGTGCTGCGCAGGGACGAAGGGGGGCGCCACAAGGCGTTCTTCACGGGGTACCGGCCGCAGTTCTACATCCAGACGATGGACGTGACGGGAGCGATCACGTTGCCCGAGGGAGTAGAGATGGTGATGCCGGGGGACAACGTGAACCTGGACGTCGAGTTGATCGAACCGGTCGCGCTGGAGCAGGGGTCGCGCTTTGCTATCCGCGAGGGCGGCTTGACCGTTGGCGCCGGCGTCATCACCAAAATCTATGAGGTCTAATTCACCCAGCGGGTGCTAATCCATGGCTAAGAAAGCAATACGCACAGTTATCACGCTCGCCTGTGTTGAGTGCAGGGAGCGAACCTATACCTCGGAGAAGAATCGGCGTAACGATCCGGGGCGGATTGAGTTGAACAAGTACTGCCCGCGTTGCCGGAAGCATACGCTGCATCGCGAAGCAAAGTAGGCAGTTAGGTGGACAATGAACTGGTCGCCCATTTGGGCGACCAGTTGACGCAGGCGAGTAGCTCAATTAGGCAGAGCAACGGTCTCCAAAACCGTAGGTTCCGGGTTCGATTCCTGGCTCGCCTGCCTAAAACGAATCAAAAGATCAGTGGTGGCACATCTGTTCCAGCATGGTCTGTTCGTGCAAGACACCGTCGGCTGTGTGGCGGTGTCTTGAAATGTAGGCTGGAGTTTGGACCAGGCATCTGAGTCCCTAGTCTGACTCGACTGTGTGGGATAGGTGAGCCATCGCGCAGTTAGCCGACTGCGAAGGAACTGATAATGGCCAAAACGGAAGCCCGTAGGGCAAAAAAAGAGAATTTTTTGTTCAGTTACATGAAGGAAACGCGAGCAGAGTTACGCAAGGTTCACTGGCCAAGCCAGCAAGAGGCGCGCACCCTGACGCTTGTCGTCGTGGCCGTCACTGTCGCTATGGCGGCGTTTTTGGGTATTTTGGACTTTGTGTTTGACCGGTTGGCAGTTGGCATCATAAACCTGAATCCATTCGCTATCGTAATAATTCTGTTGATTGGAGCAGGTATGGCAGGAGCGAGTTACGTTCTCTTGCGGGAAGAGTGATGAGTAAAAAGAGCAAAAGCGATGTCTGAAGAACAAATGCCGGCTCCTGGAGAGCCTGGTTTGAAAGAGACAATCGAAGAGGATGCAGGCAGGCCTTTGTCTCCGTTGGTAGACTTTGGCTCTGTCTTACGCGAACTCTCTGGCACTGACGAGCAAGACTCGGAGGCGGTGGTTGAGGAAGTCTCGAAAGCCGTTGAAGGGCAACCTAAAGAAGAGGGTGATGAGGCTTCATGGTTTGTAATTCACTGTTACTCGGGCTATGAGAACAAGGTAAAACACAATCTGGAGCAGCGCATCGAGACGATGCAAATGCAAGACCAGATTTTCGCTGTCGAGGTGCCGACCGAGGATGAAATTGAGGTAAGAGAGGGAAAGCGACGCACGGTCCAGCGGCGCATCTTTCCTGGTTACATCCTTGTCCAGATGAACATGAACGACGACTCGTGGTATGTCGTCCGTAACACGCCTGGCGTCACCGGGTTTGTCGGTATGGGTAACAAGCCCACCGCGCTACGCACCGAAGAGGTGCACGGGATTATG
>CAZRHW010000569.1:0-2686 GCA_964599785.1 uncultured Bacteroides sp.
AAAATTGAGGATTCCAATTTAGTAGATTTTAAGGAAATTATAAAAATGCTTAAAAAAGCCGGCTCAGAATAGTCTCGTGGACAGTGTATATACATAACAGTTTAGGTAACCAACGAATAAACGCGGTCAGGTCTACACATTGCACATTTGCTGATTTCCGAATGTGTAAAATTCCACGAGGGATGTTCGATTACTGTTCCAGGATCACATGGAGAGCCGCCGCATCCTTGCCTCAAAGCTATTGACGAATCTTCCGCCACGGCGCACACTAATATATTAAAGAGTAACAAGCTGAAATTCTTAATGATGACCACACAATATGAAATCATTATCGGACTATCGAAGCGCCGGTCTATCACCGGAATACCCTGGGCGAAAAGACCGGCGGAATGCTTGCGGTAAAAAGAACCGCTTAGCGGCTAGCGAAAAGATTGCATAAGCAATTTTTGTACTTCAGGAGATAAATTAGAAGTTACCTTGTCGCCCGGCCTGACACCTTCCCGCTTTTTCGGGTCGCTGCAAGGATGCAACTAAAAACGACAGTTTGCACAAAGGAAATGAAAGATGTTTAGAATACGCCGAATATACGATACCAACAACCCGATAAACAAGAAAGCGGTCTCTCTGGTGCAGCAAATACTTCGTGACCAATTTCCGTTCGTGCACTATACTGATATTGATAAGCTTCCTGAACTGCTTAGAAATCCGCTTAAATACCAATTCCGTTCCATCCTTTTTGTTGCGGACAATGCAAAAGGTGACGTCAGCGGATTTGCCCTGCTTCTACATGCTCCCGATCTGGACTTCTGTTATCTTGACTATATATCAACAGCAAAACATATTACCGGAAGAGGTGTCGGTGGCGCGCTTTATGAACGGCTCAGAAACGAAACGGCCCTGCTTAAGGCGAAAGGTTTGTTCTTCGAATGCCTGCCCGACGATGCACTTCTCTGCAAAGATCCTCTTATGCTGAAACAAAACAAGGCCCGCCTGAAGTTTTATGAGAAATACGGCGCCAGGCCGATGATCAATACAAAATATGAGGCCCCTGTACAAGAAGGAGATGATAATCCGCCGTATCTTGTCGTCGATACGCTCGGTAAAGAAAGAAAGTTCAGAAAAGGCGAGATGTGTCAAATAGTGAAAGCCATATTGGAACGCAAATACCCGGATGTCTGCAACAAGGAGTATGTCAATATGGTACTAGATTCCATAATCGACAACCCCGTTCAACTCAGGCCGTTTAAATATATTTCAGACAAACCGGCCAAAGTAATAAGAACACCCCCGCCCATGGATCAGCTTATCGTTCTTGTTTACAACAATCAACACACTATTCATCACGTGCGGGAAAGAGGCTATGTCGAATCACCGGTACGCGTGGAGACCATGTTGTCGGCTCTTGATAAAACAGGTCTTTTCAATAATATCCCGGCGCGTCATTTCGCCGAGCACCATATCGCTGCAGTCCATGACCGTGGTTTTTTACACTATTTGCAGAAAGTATGTTCCATATTACCCGAAAAAGAATCAGTGTATCCCTATGTATTTCCCATACGCAACGACACCAGGGCACCGAAAGAATTACCAATGCGTGCGGGGTACTACTGTATCGATACTTTCACGCCTCTTAATAAAAATGCCTATCTTGCCGCTCGCAACGCAGTCGACTGCGCACTTACCGCGGCGCATGCCATACTTGAAGGTTCATATCTCGCCTACGCGCTTGTGCGACCGCCTGGACATCATGCAGAGCGGAATGTATTCGGCGGATTCTGTTATCTTAATTCAACTGCTATTGCCGCGAATTATCTAAGCAAGCATGGGAAAGTAGCCATCCTGGACATTGATTATCATCATGGAAACGGGCAGCAGAACATTTTTTACGAACGCAATGATGTGCTCACCATTTCCATTCACGGGCGGCCTCGCTTTACGTATCCTTTTTTCAGCGGATTCAGCGAGGAGTGCGGCGAAGATAAAGGCAAGGGTTTCAATATGAATTTCCCTCTGCCTGAAAACGTGCCCACAGATAAATACATCAAAACGCTCGCAAGAGCCATTCAAATGATAAACAGGTTCGATCCCAGGTTCCTCGTAGTCGCTCTTGGACTCGATACGGCAAGCGGAGACCCGACAGGCACATGGACCCTTGATGCCGATGACTTCATGAAAATCGGCAGAATGATCGGCGAGCTGCCTTTCTCGACACTTTTCGTTCAGGAAGGGGGATATAAAACCAAGACCATCGGAAAAAACGTGCGTTCCTTCTTCAGGGGCGTATGGGAAGGATCATTTACGTAAATTTCATAACGCGTACGAATTCAATCCATCGAACCTTGTCCCGCCACCGACAGGCTGTAAGGCGGGCGGTTATTTCTCACGTTAAAATGGCAGGAAAAGAAAAATGTCAGGTCTACACGGGCTGTTTCCCAAATGAGTAGCGAGAGTCTATATCTCATCCGTATAACATATACGGGCTCAAATGATGCTTTTTTTCCCAATACAGCAATACTGGTGTGAATCCTGTATAAAAAACAGGGTTTTAGGCCCTGTATCCTTTTCCTCTCGCCCCATACCGGCTTCATATCCAGGTGGTTCGCCAGTATCGTGATGTTCTGAACCGCCGCCACCTCGCCCTCTTGTACCCGTATCGTGTCGATCGGGCAAACGATCGCTCCGACAG
>CAZRHW010000570.1:0-1099 GCA_964599785.1 uncultured Bacteroides sp.
CTTTTAGCACATAATTAGCTATACCCCCTCCCGGAGTTCTTTGAAACCTCCGGAATTCAAGTTTTTTATAACCCTTGGAGCTCTTTAAGACCTCCAAGGGTTAGGAAACAACATCGGTACTTTCTTCATATAATCTTCATATTCCTTTCCGAATTTTGCCAGCAGCAGCTTTTCCTCATGGCGTGAAATATAATAGTAAAAAATGATGGCAACAATCCATATAATAACTGAAAACAGGGAAAGGGTCATGATGATCAGACCAAGGTATGTCAGTATCGATCCAAGATAGATGGGGTGCCTGACAACTGAAAATACACTTTTAGTGATTACCTGAGGCGTTTCCCTGATTTCACCGAATACAATATTGAGGCCTTTCCTGGCAAGATATCCGGCTATGGTCAGAATGATTATACCGGGGATGACCAGGATATACCATTTTATGTTTTCATTCAGGAAAGTCGAATAATGAAACACAAAGGAATCCAATATCCAGATGATAAGAAAGATGACAGCCAGGATCAGTTGTCCGGCATCGCCGGATTTGTATTCTCCTGCAAGATCGGGACGATTCTCGTGTTGCCCGTGGTGATGATGAGAACTTTTTTCCAGGTCCATGTGTGATAAGTTTTATTGCTATTTTATGAGACGAATGATGACTGATTTTATTTTACGGAAATAAATTTAATGATTAATTGAAAAAGAAATATCCGGTTTTTTTATAAATGAGTAACTAATTACATACTCCCGCCTGTCTGCAGATATAACCTGCTCTTTATGATCAGCCGGGCCACGAATTCACGAATTATAAACGAATTTTTATAATTTGTCTTTAATTCGTGAATTCATGGCTAAGCAAACATCATGAAAATTAAACCTGAATGATTTCCTGGCAGTAAATCTGAATAAAAATAAAAAGATTCTTTATTTTTATTATCTATTAACGCGTTGTGCGATTGAAAAAACCAGGTGATTGAAGCATAGATTTTTTTTTGTAGAGCCGCGCCGCGGCGCGGCTCTACAAATTCCTTATTATCAATATCTTTGGTTTAATCGAACAACACGTTAATAAATAATATTATTATGGAAGAATTAGTTGAAC
>CAZRHW010000570.1:1109-2678 GCA_964599785.1 uncultured Bacteroides sp.
TTGTATAATAATTTCATAACCTGAAATGTCAGAAACTGTAAAACATCATTCAAGACGTGACTTTATCCGGACAACAATTGGTGCCGGAATCGTTGCCTCAGCCTGGCCTGTTGCATTCTGCAGCAGTAAGGACCTTCCTGTCAAAAAGAAATATGTTGTCAGCATTGTTAAGACAGGGGATCAAGGCATCACCTATGCCGTGGAAAAGGCTATTGACCTGCTGGGAGGGATAAACATGGTAACCAGCGGGAAAGAAAGGATCATGCTCAAACCCAACCTGGTGGCTGAAGGTCCCACTTTCACGACCAAACCTGAAGTAATTAAAGCACTTGCTTTGTTGATGAAGAATGCAGGCAAAGATGTGTGCATTGGCGAAGGTTCTGCAGCCGCAGGCGGCTATAATGCTACAAATGATGGAATATTCCGGACAAAGAAGCAGGATATCCTTGACGGGATGCAGCAATATGTTTTTGACCAATTGGGCTACACGGAACTGGCCCAATCCAATAATATACCCCTGGTTAACCTCCACAGCGGGGACATGGCTGATGTTCAGGTGACGGATGGTTATTTGTTTGATAAAATAACTGTTAACAATGAAGTTGCCAATACCGACCTGCTCTGTTCAGTGCCTATGATGAAGACACATGTGCTGGCTACGGTTACCTTGAGCATGAAGAATCTCATCGGTGTCTATCCTGGAACTGTTTATTATTCAGTAAGATCCTGGCTGCACGACCATGCTGCAGACAACGGCTCACCCGGTATAGCATATGAGATTGTGGATATGCTGAAAGCCGTTAAACCGGGACTAGTAGTTATAGATGCTTCCTCGGCAATGGAAGGCGATGGGCCGACAGACGGCACACTTGTAGATATGGGATTGATCATTGCCGGTACCAATCCGCTGGCTGCCGATATGGTTGCTACAAAACTGATGGGTTTTAGCCTGAATGAGGTTCCTTCTATCGAACTGGCCCGTAAAGCCGGGATGGGTCCAGTAAGTATGGATGAAATAGAGATCAGGGGTGAGAAAATTGAGAATGTCCGGAGATCCTTCAGGCGACCAAATATTGTGCCGTGGACAGACATCAGTCCGGTGTGGGGGAAACAGGAAATATAGTTCCTGGTTCCTGGTTCCTGGTTCCCAGTTTCCAGTTCCCAGCTCCCAGCTGGGTTTAGTTTATAGCTGTGCCATTTTAAACCGGCGTGTATCCGGAAAACTTTCCAATAAAAAAGCTCCCACCGAAGCGGGAGCATAGGCACAAAGTATTTCAGCATATCGATTTAGTGTGGTTTGATGTAATTTCGTGATAAGGCATAACTATTCCACAGTAAACAACTCAATAATTGCGTTGTGGTTTGATGTAATTTTGTACTTAATCCTTCCCAGCTTCAAAAAAAGGAACACCAACCCGGTCGATATGATCTTTCAGATTTTCATGGTTCAATACCGGGTAATTCACAACATCCACCCTGCAGGGCAGGCTACTCTCTTCAAAGTCGCTTTTAATCCTGCCGATTGATTGGATGTCCACACCTTCATTCATGATGGCCAGATCAATGTCG
>CAZRHW010000571.1:0-2672 GCA_964599785.1 uncultured Bacteroides sp.
GGTCATCCATGGCAGGAAACGACACGTGTAATCAACGATGCTCTTAAACAGGATGAGAAAATTCTTATTGACATTACTTCCGACATCGAAAACCTGTCGGTTTATAACCTGGATGAATATGATTTCCTGGTTTTAAATTATTGTAATTGGGAAGAACCTGAAGGACTCAGCGAAAAATCCAAAGAAGCATTTACCAGTTATCTTAAAAATGGAGGTGGCCTTCTGATCATCCATTTTGCAAACGGTGCCTGGCATTATTCCCTGCCGGGAGCAGAAGCTTCAGACTGGCCCGAATACCATAAGATCTGCCGGCGGATGTGGGACCACCAGGGAGCCAGTACACATGATGTTTATGATACATTCAAAGTTGAAATAACTGATATCCCGCACTTTATAACAACAGGAATAGATGATTTTGAAACGGTGGATGAATTGTATTACAACCAGGCAGGTGACGATCCCATCGAACCATTGCTGGTTGCCCGGTCAAAAAATACAGGAAAAGATGAACCACTTGCATGGGTGTATAATTATGGTGAGGGGAGAATTTTCCAGACATTACTTGGTCATGATGCTGCATCTCTTGAAGCTCCTGAAATGCAAGAAATTCTAATACGGTCAGCAATATGGGTTTCTGACTCACCTGGTGACTCAAAGTCATCTGTTGAGTAAAACCTTATTCATATCTCAGACTGTCCACTGGATTCTTTTTCCCCTGGTTGTAAGTATGGTAGCTCACAGTTAAAAGAGCTATCAACAAAGAAAAGGCCCCTGAAACAACAAGCCATAAAATATAATGATTGATTTTGTAGGCAAAACGATCCATCCAGTTACTGATTACGATCATTGCCAGCGGGAGTGCAATAAACAGGGAAATAAAAACCCATCTGAGCAGGTCTTTTAACAACATTAGCATAATATCCCAGCTATTCCCGCCATTTGCCTTCCTGATACCGATCTCTTTCGTTCGTTTGATGACAGTCTGACCGGAAAGGCCAAACAATCCCAGCATGGAAATCAGGATTGCCAACAGGGCGCCACATGAAAGAAGACGGGATGTTTTCAGTTCATCATCATACATGCTCCTGTACCGTTCGGCAAGAAGAAAATGAGTGAAGTTATCCTCCGGGTACTGGGCCTTCAGAACCGAATCAGCATAATCTATGGCAGTTTTGATGGAATCTTCATTCACCCTCAGTGTTATATATCTGTAATAAGTGATATATTTACTGATAACCAACGGTTCAACCTGGTTATGCAGTGACTTAAAATGAAAATCCCTGACCACTCCCAGAACAGGAAATCTTGACTGGTCTACGTTTACTATCGTACCGACAGGATTTTTCATTCCAAGTTCTCTGACCGCCGTTTCATTCAATAGGAACCCGGCCGAATCTTTTATAGAGCTGAGATCCTGCCCCTCGATTATATCAATACCAAAAGTGTGAATATAATGATCCCTGACCCTGTGCTCATTGATCAGAATGCCATTGATGATCGTATCCGTATCAATCCAGATATTCTGTACACTTGTTGCTACTCCCGGTATACCTTCTGAAGCAGTCGCATCAATAATGCAGGAACTTTTCAACAGGTCTCCCCGGACAGTTTCAAAATCCCTGACCATCCTTTTGAAAGGTTCATAAAATACAATAAGCTGGTTAATTTTGAATCCCGGATTTCTATGATTCATATATCTTACCTGAAAATATAATACACTGAAAACAGATAATAAAAAAATCATCATGCTGAACTGGACAATAACCAATCCAATCTTTATCCAGCTTATTTCATGACGGAACCTGATGATGGACAGGACCTGGATAGGAGAAAACCCGGATAAATACAGATAATGAACTGCACCGGTAAGAATACCTGTTATGCCGGCTATTACAAGGAAGATAAACAGGAGACCGAACAGGTCAAGAACCGATATCCATATTTTTACTCCGACAATTTTGGAGAAGGGTCCGGAAAATAGCTCCGTAAACGCAAGGGCAAAAAAACATGCCAGTACAGCAATGAGCAGCGATTCAATGATCAGTTGTTTTAAAATATCCTGCCGGGTGGCCCCTGTTACCTGCCGCATACCGATTTCCCTGAGCCGGTTTTCTGTCCTCGAAGTGATAAGGTTGACGAAATTAGAAATAGTTATGAGTAGTATAAACAGTGCTAAAAAAGTAAGTATAACTACAGTAGTATGGTCTCCTGTCTGGTGTAGGGCCGTCTCAAATTTATTCGATCGTAAATGAACATCCTTTAAGGACTGGAGATTCGTAATAATATTGATACCTGTAGATTTGTAATGCTCATTCACAATATTCCCTGTCATTTCAATTATCCTTTGTTTGCTTTCGCTGATACCAGATGCTTTGCTGATCCTCAGATATGTAGGATAATCCAGAGGCATCTCCCTGACCCTATTATGTAAGGGATATGCTTCGAATGGCAAGAGAAGATCAAACTGCAGATGGGAATTGACCGGTATGTCTTTTATTACGGCTGTGACAATATGGTTTTTTCCATGAATCTCGAAGGATTTACCCAATGGATTATCCCCGATGAAATACGTCCTGGCCATGTGCTCTGTCAGGACAACGGAATTTTTATTAGATAATGCAGTTTTTAAATTCCCATATATAGATGGAAATGAAAAAATCTCAAAAAACGTG
>CAZRHW010000572.1:0-2672 GCA_964599785.1 uncultured Bacteroides sp.
GACCTGGAAAAATATATTCCACCCGAAATGCCTTCACGGTTGAGTACAGAAAAGATTGAAGAGATATTCGGTGGCGATGAGTTACTGATTGTCGTATTTGAATCTGAGGATGTTCTTAAGAACGGGACACTGCAAAGGCTTCAAAATATCAGAAGGGAACTTATGAAGCTTGATGAAGCAGACCAGGTCCTTTCACTTTATGATATTCAGAATATGACCAGTGAAGAGGGGATGTTACGTGTAGAGCCGTTCATTCATGGCTTACCGTTAACAACTGAAGAAACTGAGAAACTCCGGGAGGATCTCCTTCATAGCGAAATGGCCAGAAATATTGTTGTATCGGAAGATTTTAATCTTACAACCATTATCCTGTCAATTAAAGCCGGCACTATCGATGATGAGATTGTTTCCAAGGTGCAGGATATCATCACAAAGTATCCTGGTAGTGAAAAAGTGTATCTGGGAGGACTGCCTTATTTTAAAACGATTATTGCCAGTGAAACTGCCCGGGATTTCAAACGCCTGATGATCATAGGGCTCTTGTTCATGCTTGCAATGTTATATATATTTTTCAGGGATATCCGGGGTGTCTTGCTGCCTTTACTGGTGGTCATTTTTGCGATCACATTCAGTATGGGATTAATACCTGTTTTAGGATGGAAACTTTCAATTATTACGCTCCTACTGCCAATCATGATGATTGCCATAGCAAATGATTACGGTATTCACATGATTGCCAGATACCAGGAGTTGAATTGGGCAGACAAGTTAATATCGAACGGCAAACTTGCCAGGAGTGTGTATTCAAGCCTCAGGGTACCAATTATTTTAACAGGCATTACGACAATCGCAGGAATTTTAAGTTTGTTATCACACCAGATGATACCTGCTAAACAACTGGGAGTAATTGCTGCACTGGGTATCCTGTTTGCCCTGGTATTGAGTTTGTTATTTATTCCTGCCGTTCTCTCATTCATGAAGAAATCCAAAGTTCCAAGATATAAACAGAATGGTAAAAAGCCAATTCTCGACAGGATACTTGAGAAAACGGGCAAACTTGTGATCCGGAAACCGGCAAGGGTTTTATTGATTACAGCGAGTATCGTGGTTATCAGTGGTATTGGTATATTTTTCCTGCGTGTTGATACCGACCTGGAGAAATTCTTCCCTGAAAAACACCTGGCCAGGAAGAGTTCGGAGATCATCAATAAAACATTTGGAGGATCCCAGAATCTGGCTGTGCACGTTCAGGGGGATATCATTGACCCGTCAGTCATGAAAAATATTGACATGTATACTGAAGCACTTGAAGACTATCCGGGAGTGGGTAATGTACATTCCATTTCCCGGGTTATCAGGGAGATAAGTAAAGCTATGAATAATCCGGGAGATAGCATGTATAATGCCGTACCAGATAGCCGGGAAGCTATTGCTCAATACCTTGAATTATATAATATGAGCGGTAATCCGGAAGACCTTGAGAAATTAATCGACTTTAATTATGAAAATACCCAGATCATTATTAGGATCAACGATGGGAGTAATGCAACCATTCATGAGGTACTCGGGAAAGCAAGGGAGCTCACGAGAGGTGATCCGTCTGTGAAAAGAATCGGCGGATACGGATATGTGGTTGCACAACTGGCCGATATAGTTGTCCGAGGTCAGGTATTATCACTTCTCATAGCACTGATTATCATTGCCGGGATCATAACTGTTATATTCCGCTCCATACTGGCAGGATTAACGACCTCTATCCCGTTAATCGTGGCCCTGGTATTTTTATTCGGACTTATGGGGTATTTCGGAATATATCTCGACGTAGCAACAGCATTATTATCATCAATAATGATCGGTGTCGGTGTTGACTATACCATACATTTCCTCTGGCGTTACAGGGAAGAGAGAATGCAGGGACTATCTGCCGGTGATTCGATCATGAAAACCATGACAACTACCGGCCGGGGAATTACGTTCAATGCACTTTCGGTGATTATTGGATTCGGTGCGTTGCTATTTTCTTCGTTTGCACCCATAAAATTTTTCGGATTCCTCGTCATTGTTTCAATCTTTGCCTGCCTGGTTGGAGCACTGATCATTGTTCCTTCATTGATACTTCTGACAAGGCCAGGATTCCTGGAACCTGAAGATGCGAGGGAAAAAGGATTAATTTTTTCATTAAGGTATTTGTTCAGAAAAAAAAAACAGTAGTATAGAAGCGTGAAACAATATTGATTAAAGGCGGAATTCCTAAAAGATAATTAACCACAGAGTACACAGAGATATACAGAGAGAACACAGAGTTTAAAATAATTTATTCATATTCTCTGTGTACACTGTGAGCCCTCTGTGATCTCTGTGGTTAAAATGGACATTTAAAATATGCTTTATCAAAACAATACAATAATTCTAACACAATGATTAAAAATGTATTAAGACTGGGATCATTCATGATGTTGCTTCCCGTAATGGCTCAGAGTCAGCCATCCGCCAGAGAGATCATGCAAAAAACGAGGGAAGTGAGTAAAATTGAGGGAATGGAAGCCATTTCAACACTGAATATTTATGATTCGAAAGGAAGAGAAAGGATCAGGGAAATATCAATGGCATCGGGGATATTTGATGATGGATCTACTGAAAAACGCATCGTCCGTTTTTTGGCTCCTGCAGAA
>CAZRHW010000573.1:0-2665 GCA_964599785.1 uncultured Bacteroides sp.
GTTAAAATTAGCTTCATCCACCGACATTAATAGGGATACAATCGATAATCGCAATTGCGAGTGTAGTATGGGATCTAAATCTTTAAACATTTTCTTTTCTCCTGGCTATATTAAGTAATATTCCTGGTATAATCAGACCTACCACTGCTCCTGCCATCATGCTATATCCGTGGTAATTGCTATCTAATAAGAATGAACCGAGACCGATTAAATTAAGTAGTAGTCCTCCAATGGTAAGGGCTCGGAATTTTATGGTTAATCCACAAGTACTGATGAACAAGGCGAATAGAATTAAAAATACCGGAGCAAGGGCATTTCCAAGTTGATTCCAAAAGAAAAATCCCATGATCATACAGTTCATTCCAAATATCCATCCAAGATTTCCTAAAATATTTCCGATGATGGTTTTGGGTTTGTTTTGCTTTTTTTCTTTTATCCATATGTAGAACATATAAGTTCCACCAACAATTGGAAAAAGAAGAACTGGATACCTGGTTATTTTGTAGAATTCCAATAGTGAAAGTATTAGCTGACTCGCAAATACAATGAGGGTTAAGGTGCCCCAAAAAATAAATATGTGGCCATTTTCCTTGAATCGTTCTTTGGTCTCTTCTATTGTCTTCGATATCAACAATAGACTTTGTTCTGCTGTTAAATTTGTTTTATTCATTTTTTAAGTTTATTAATTAAATACGATGTAAATATAAAGTTATTTATAATATAAATCTAATAATTTTTAAATAAAATTTTCGTCGATTATTTAATTATTTTATCTTCAGCTACTTGTAAAGGTCTCATCCGTTAAGAATAACTATAAATAAGGTTTCAATATAAGTTATTTAATGAATTGCAATAAACTACCTCGCAGCAGAGCTACCTTTAGAGATTAGAGCCTATTATAGACAACATAATAACCCATATAAGTTTCTTAGATGTTGTATCTTAATTAATTAAAACTTCTAATCATGTAACTAAGACTCACGAATCTATCATTATCTAGTGCACCTTATTTCATTCTTTCCTGTCTTTTTCTTTGTCTGGCATCGGGAATGTCATATAACCAGGATGATACACATTCTTTAAGTATCGAAATTCTCGTATCAGAAGATTTACATAAAGATTTTTAAACCAGACGGAAGGTTATTCCTGTTTTTCGAAAAACATCCTGGATGGGAACCAAGACTTGATCCTACCATGGGTTGGGGATATGGTATGTTTGCTAAAAACATAACCGGATGGGATGGAGATGAGATTCAATTTGTTCGTTCTACCAAAGGGTGGGACTCATTTCAACCTAAAAGCTTCTTACTTGTGGATGATCCCAATGCAGGCCCGACTTTTAGAGATTCATGGGATATTGAAGAAATTCCCGAGGGAACTTACTATTTACAGGTTTTTTGGAATCAAAATACAATCGAATCTAAGCTTAATTCAACCGGAAACATTTATAGTGAAGTCATTGGAGTAAACATAAAAGGTTCAACTAATATTGAGATTAGTCTTTCAAAAATAATCCCACCAATCGAAATTATAGATCACGAACTGGTGAAAGAGGTTAATTTTCTGAGTGATACCCTTACCAAATGGTGGGGAAAAACTACATTTCTAAAAGCTGCAATCCTGCTTCCCAGCGAATATTACAAAAATCAGGGAAAACCATATCCAATACGTTATAATATTTCGGGCTTTGGCGGGAGATACACTAATGTTAACAGATATATGGAGAACAAGGATTTTTCAGAATGGTGGTTGTCGGGTGAAGCTCCACAGATTATTAATGTATACCTCGACGGAGAAGGGCCATTGGGTGATTGCTATCAAATTGATTCTGAATATGGCCCATATGGTTATGCCTTAGTTCATGAACTTATACCTTTTATAGAAGAAAAATTCCGCGGTACTCAGTCCCCTGAAACACGTTTTGTAAGCGGGTGTTCAACAGGAGGCTGGGCTTCACTGGCTCTTCAACTTTTTTATCCTGATTTCTTCAATGGAGTATTTTCCTATTCCCCTGACCCGGTTGATTTTAGCAATTTCCTTTTGGTAAATATTTATAAAGACAAATACTTTTATATCAATGAGTACAGTATTTTACAGCCTGCACGAAGAGATTTAAATGGAGAAGTTAGTTTAACAATGAAAGACTTAGTGGACCAAGAACGATTGCTAAGCCCTACCGGCCATTATATTGAAGCAAGAAGATTTTTTGGAGTTTGGAATCAGTTATACAGTCCCAAAGATGAGAATGGCAGGACGATTCCGCTATTTAATCAGGAAACCGGAAAAATTGATTCGCTGGTGGCAGAACACTGGAAGAATTATGATCTCTTGCTTTATACCAAAGAAAATTGGAGTAAACTTGGCCCAAAATTACAAGGTAAGATTTATATCTGGATGGGCGATATGGATAACTTTTATTTGAATACTGCTTTGCGGAAATATGATGAATTTCTAAAGTCAACTGAGAATCCTAAATCAGATGCCAAGATAGTTTTTAAACCAATGAAAGGTCATTGTCAGGAAGCTACACAAATAAATTATATCAAGAAAACTGCTGAAAGATTGAATGAAATAAATGGCATAAAGGAGGAATAACAGGCTCTAATCGAGTAGACGGCTCCGCCAGTAATATCTGACGGAGTGCGCCTCTCACACCACTGTACGT
>CAZRHW010000574.1:0-2664 GCA_964599785.1 uncultured Bacteroides sp.
GTCTTTAAAGGCTTCTCGCAGATAGGCGCAGATTATACCGCAGATTTCGCAGATGCTTTAAACCAGTTATTTATATTCTGCAAAATCTGCGGTATAATCTGCGGAATCTGCGAGAAATATAAATCAAAGAACTTTTTAAACACCCCCAAATTGATGAATTCAACAATAAATCAAAACACTCAAAACACACTCAAACTCAAACCCACACCCACTAATATACCAATATACCAGTATACCAATTTACCAGTTCCGACTGACTTTTTGTCACATATTCATGGATTTCATTCATGATATAAGCAATATGCGGTGTCATTATAACATTATGCTGTCAATTTATGAATATGGCATAATCATTGACTGAATATTACGAAATTGAATTAAAAACATAAAAAAATATATCAAAATGAGTAAAATTATTGGCATTGACCTGGGAACCACAAATTCATGCGTTGCTGTAATGGAAGGCAATGAGCCTGTAGTTATTCCTAACAGTGAAGGGAAGAGGACCACTCCGTCAATGGTTGCTTTTATTGAGAACGGGGAAAGAAAGGTTGGGGATCCTGCCAAACGTCAGGCTATCACCAATCCCCAAAAAACAGTTTATTCCATCAAGCGGTTTATGGGAGAAACTTTTGACAAGGTTCAAACTGAAATTAAAAGGGTTCCCTATGAAGTCATAAAAGGTGAAAACAACACTCCGCGTGTCAAGATTGATGACAGAAAATACACTCCGCAGGAAATCTCAGCAATAATCCTTCAGAAAATGAAAAAGACAGCTGAAGATTACCTTGGTCATGAAGTGACTGAAGCAGTGATCACCGTACCCGCTTATTTCAGCGATTCGCAAAGGCAGGCTACAAAAGAAGCCGGAGAGATAGCCGGGCTGGTTGTAAAGAGGATCATTAATGAACCGACAGCAGCTTCTCTTGCATATGGCATGGATAAGAAAAACAAAGATATTAAGATTGCCGTTTTCGACCTTGGAGGCGGAACCTTTGATATTTCGATCCTTGAACTTGGCGATGGTGTTTTCGAGGTTAAATCAACAAACGGGGACACCCATCTGGGTGGTGATGATTTCGATGAAACGATCATCAACTGGCTGGCTGAGGAATTTAAAAAGGATGAAAACATAGACCTCAGGAAGGACCCAATGGCATTACAAAGACTGAAAGAAGCTGCCGAAAAGGCAAAAATTGAACTTTCCAGTTCATCCCAGACTGAGATCAATCTACCTTATATCATGCCCGTTGACGGTATTCCCAAACATCTTGTTAAAACCCTTACCAGGGCAAAATTTGAAAATCTATCGGACCATCTGATCCAGCGGACCATTGATCCATGTAAAAATGCTCTTAAGGATGCCGGATATAAGCCTTCTGATGTTGATGAAGTTATACTGGTAGGTGGTGCAACCAGAATGCCTGCTATCCAGGCCACTGTCGAAAAGATCTTTGGAAAAACCCCTTCAAAAGGTGTAAATCCTGATGAGGTTGTGGCAGTTGGAGCTGCCATCCAGGGAGGCGTATTGACCGGTGAAGTCAAAGATGTACTTCTTCTCGACGTCACACCCTTATCGCTTGGTATTGAGACACTAGGTGGCGTGATGACCAGGTTGATTGAATCGAATACCACCATTCCGACAAAAAAAACGGAAACCTTCACAACTGCTGCAGATAACCAGCCATCCGTAGAGATCCATGTGTTGCAGGGAGAAAGGTCAATGGCAAAGGATAATAAAACGATCGGAAGATTTCATCTCGACGGGATCCCGCCATCACCAAGGGGCATCCCCCAGATCGAGGTGACCTTTGATATTGATGCCAATGGTATCCTGAATGTTTCAGCTAAAGATAAAGGAACAGGCAAACATCAGAGTATCCGCATTGAAGCTTCAACAGGACTGACAGATTCTGAAATCGAAAAGATGAAACAGGAAGCCAAAGCAAATGAAGAGTCTGATAAGAAAGCGAAGGAAAGGATTGATAAATTAAATGCTGCAGACAGCCTCATCTTCCAGACAGAAAAACAATTGAAGGAATTTGGCGATAAGCTGCCCGCAGATAAAAAAGAACCGATAGCCAAAGCTGTTGAACAACTGAAGGAAGCCCATAAAAAAGAAGACTTTGACGCAATGGACAAAGCAACTGCTGAATTAAATACTGCATGGCAGGCCGCATCTGAAGAATTATACAAGGCAAGCCAGGCATCCGGTGCAGAACAAGGTGCTCCCGGACCGGAAGATACCAAATCCAAAGACTCCAAAGATGACGGGGAAGTAACAGATGTCGACTTTGAAGAGGTTAAATAAACTTTGTTAGTTGTGCGATTTAAATAAAGATTATTTTCCTCACCCACATGTTTCTGACTCACCCTCTGTCCCCATCTCTCGCAAGAGCTACTCTATATACATAAATTGGTATTAAGGTAATGCTCGTTTAAGATGATTATGTCTGAAATGAGTCGTAAAATCTTTGTATCAGGTTTGCATGACTCTCCCCTCCTGTCCTCCCCTCCCTACAATGCAGGGAGGGGAGGGATCAATATCAATGTTTAATGGAAAATATTTATTTCTTAATATACAATCACAGGTATTTACTAAAAATCTTCTAGTAGTACCCCCTTGTGTTCCCCCTCTCTGCCTTTGTAGAGAGGGGGTTAGGG
>CAZRHW010000575.1:0-2651 GCA_964599785.1 uncultured Bacteroides sp.
CTATTCAATTGTAATCAACCTGCGCTGATCGTAATCATTCCGTTTCTAACCGGCCTGATATGGCTCAGGTCTTTTTTTCAGCCTGATGAATACCAGATAACCTATGATTTGTATGAGATGCCATTCTGGCATTTCGTCAATACATTTTCACAGAACCATGAAATAATCAGCCGGATAGCAGCATTTATTATCCTGATAATAAACGCATTATGGCTTTCCAGGATCAATACTCAATTCATCCTGTTAAAAGCAAGAACTTACCTTCCGACACTTTTCTATGGATTTATTTGCAGCAGCTTTCTTCCCATGCAGAACCTTAATCCGGCTCTCCTGGCGGTGACTTTATTCATACCTTCGGTTGAGTTGTTACTGGCTTCCTACAAAGAGGAAAAATTATCCTATAAATATTTTGAAGCAGCCTTACTCATTTCAATTGGCAGCTTATTTTATTCACGGGCTGCTGTTTTCCTGGTGATTGTCTGGATTGGCTTATCTGTACTGAAAACAACGGGCTGGCGGGAATGGATCTTTACTGTTATAGGATTTATACTACCCTATCTGTTTTTAGTAACGGTTTTATACGTTTCTGATAAGGATATACCAGCATACTTTGGAAATATTTTATTGAACTTCAAAATTACCAGGGGATTTGATTATCTGAACCTCACTGAAATTATTAACTATTCATATCTTTTTCTTTTGATCCTGTTGGCTAGTATTTTAATGATCAGGGTTTACCAGGGATTAAAGATTTATGCAAGAATGTATTACAGGGTATTTTTCTGGATATTTGTTTTTGTAGTGGTTTTATTCTTTGGCTTTTATAATCATGCTATCGAATTGATATACTTTTTTGCCCTGCCCGTTTCTTATATTCTTACTTTCTGTTTTTTCTCGATCAGATCAAGATTAATAGGAGAGATCCTGTTCGGGCTATTTATTGGGCTTATTGTGCTGGTGGAAGTAATGAGATAAGAATTAAAGGGAACTATATCATAACCTCAATGTAAGGCTTCTCGCAGACCCTGTGAAATATTTTCGTACCTCAAATTTCACAGGGTAAATATGCGCAGATTATTTCGCAGATATTCGCAGATCTCTGATTTACAGTTCATTATTTCCGCGCGAATTTGCGTTTTAATCTGCGTGAATCTGCGAGAAATTAATTTTAATTATTCATTTAAGATTTAAATAACATTTATGAAACAACCACGACAGGGGGGTGAGTCTGCAAAGATGTAACGCTTATTTTGTCACATACGATAATATCCCCACTGCCTGTCCTTCTTTGCCTTCATAGAAAGAGATGAATACATGATAAATACCGGTTTTCTGGCACATGAAGTTAAAAGGATTAAACTCCTCGCCGGTATCTTTATTATAGGAGCTGAAAATTAGCTTATTACTATCATATAGTTGAAGAATAGCTTTCCCATCAGATCCTTCGGCAGTACAGATTGAAAAACGGTAGATATTGTTCTTGCTCAGTACAAGGGGGTACCTGGCAACAGGGGGTAGCTGGCTGGGCTGGGCAGCTGCCAGAACAACCTGGAAATCTTTTAAATAAGTAGCATCTTTTCCTGAATTCCCGGAACATTGTTCAATAAAATCTGAACTGAATTGTGAATACAATTGGACAGACAGAAATAATGCGCTAAAGATCAGTATTAATCGTCTCATATCAGATAGAAATTAGCTGGTTTCTGATTTGTTCTGTTCTATTAATTATATTTTTTAACTGATTATCAGTTATATTAACGATACTTTCTTCTTTTTGAACGATCAGGATCATACCATCCTGTTCAACGGTCTCCGGCTCACCCATTTTGTATGTGATCTCGATCTTATCGAATTCATTTTTTAAGTCAGTCAGCGATTTGATCAGGTCAGCAACTGGTTTTTGGTCCTTATAATTGTTCAGAATAAGCATGATATTGTTCAGGTTTATTTTTTGTTCACCAATCCTTTCTGAAAGTTCAGAACTGCTTTTCTCTTCCGCAACCTGCGTGACAAGATACATACCTTCTACCCATGTGCCGGCAATCATCAGGGCACTGAGATGTCCACGATTATTTTCCCTGAGATATGAATCCATGTTATTAAAACTGTTTACGGAGATAAACATGAGTGAGTCAATATTTTCACGGCTTGTTGCCAGTCTTTTAAGTGTGGAGAAGTCAAAAAACTGACCGACCTTGATACCATCAGCAAGTTTATTGATAGCAGTAAGATAATCAACGATCTGTGTACTTTTATCATAAATATTGAGGTATCCGAGATCTGCACCAAATACTCCAAGAATATAGGCCATCTTAAAACTCGTATTGTAATTATCTACATAATCGGTTGTAGACAGGTATCTGGTTGAAAAAGGTACGCCCATCTCTTTGATCAGGGCAGCCATTTCAATCGGGGATGAGACATTCTGTACAATTTCCTCAAGAGCCTCATCAGAGATAGCCAGTGTTTCTGTCATAAGTACTGAATCCGGAACTTCAAATTCAGTAGTTGATTGTCTTCCCTGCCTTGACTGGCAGGAAAAAAGTATCAGAACAGAAATTAAAAGATAAATTGGTTGTCTGAACATGGTGGTATAATGTTAATGGAAAACTAGACAAATTTAAAAATAATACTTTTTCCTGAAGTAATAT
>CAZRHW010000576.1:0-2650 GCA_964599785.1 uncultured Bacteroides sp.
GTAAATTGGTGAGTTTGGGTGTGAGTGTGGGATTGGTTGAAGATAAGAGAAAGAAGGCTGAGGCTGAGGCTGAGGAAGAGGAAAAGGAAAGAAGAGAGTTTAGGATATAGGGTGCAGGTTGCAAGGTCGCAAGGTTGCAAGGTTGCAAGGTTGCAAGTTACAAGTTGCCCACCTTCACTTCGTTTCGGCGGATAAAACAGGTTACAGGTTGCAGGGTTGTGTGAGGTGAGAGGACTGGGAATACTTAACCGCAAAGATCGCAAAGGGTTCGCTAAGGTCGCAAAGGGTTTGTGTGAAAAAGAAGTTGTGATACAGCCACATTGGAGGTAAATCCATAATTACAGATGGATTTTACCCCATTCTGTTAATCAAAAGGAATGAGTTATCGAATATAAGAAGGAAAAATAACCCTGAATTTGTTGGGCTAAAACCGGCAAATCAGTATGATCCGGAACTGAGCATGATCAATGCGCAATCGACAACTACTTTGATACCTTTATTTCTGGCCAGATCAATCAATTCCTGGTTAAGGGTTCCGGGATTAAAGACGATCCTGGAGGGATTAAGATTAAGTATATAATTATAATATTCTGATCAATGTCGAGTGTGGCTGTTGTCATATTAAACTGGAACGGAATCACTTTTCTGAAAAGATTTCTGCCATCGGTGGTTGAACACACTAATCCTGAGCTGGCGGATATTTACGTGGCAGACAATGGATCAACGGACGATTCACTAAAATGGCTCAGACAAAATTATGCACAGGTTAAAATTATCAGACTTGACCGCAACTGGGGCTTTGCGGAAGGTTATAACCTGGCCTTAAAACAGATCTCATCCAAATATTATGTTTTATTGAACTCAGATGTGGAAGTTACGGCACACTGGCTTAATCCATTGGTAGGATTGATGGAATCAGAACCTTCTGTGGCTGCATGTATG
Organism: uncultured Bacteroides sp.; assembly: GCA_964599785.1. Lineage (GTDB taxonomy): Bacteria > Bacteroidota > Bacteroidia > Bacteroidales > SM23-62 > LJUQ01. The sequence goes on from CAZRHW010000576.1 coordinate 943, forward strand.
CCAAAGATAAAGTCGGCTTCTGAGCGTTCGCTATTTGAATATGCCGGGGCAGCGGGAGGATATATCGATAAGTGGGGATATCCTTTTTGCAGAGGAAGGATTTTTCATCATATTGAGCATGATACGGGGCAATATGATCATAGCCAGGAAATTTTCTGGGCAAGTGGTGCCTGTCTCCTTCTTCGCTCAGAGCTTTATTTTGCTGCCGGTGGTCTCGACTCCTTCTTTTTTGCGCATATGGAGGAAATTGATCTCTGCTGGAGATTGAAAAATATGGGGTACCGGATCATGTTTGTACACGAATCTCAGGTTTTTCACCTCGGCGGAGGAACATTGCCTAAAAAGAACCACCGAAAGACCTATCTGAATTTCAGAAATAACATCATTCTGCTCGTTAAGAATCTCCCGTCAGAGAAGATTGTCAAAACCCTCATTATCAGATTTATACTTGATTTTGTAGCTGCAGCCTACTTCCTGATCAAACTTGACCCGGCAGAATCATATGCTGTGGTTAAAGCATATGTTTCTGTGATGCTTCATTGCAGAAAAATTTTCGGGCTGAGAAAAGAACAACCGGTGGAAGGCCATCGGGTTCATCACAATGAAATATTTAACGGCAGTATTGTCTGGGAGTTTTATATCCGGAGAAAGAAGAAATTTAGCCAGCTTGGTTTCCGTATTTCCTGAATTTCCGGATCATTGAATTATTCATTTTATCAGAGGTTGTATCAAAAGCCCTTTGTGATCCATTGAGTGTACCTTTGTGTACTTTGTTGATAATATTAGTCCGGTAAATTCTTTTTTTATTGAATATTTTGATTATTTTACACTCCAAATCCGATTACCTTCAGACAAATGCCTGAAAAGGAAAATCAAGCTATTCTTATTGCTGATGATGATTCTTCCTGTATTCTCATCCTGAAAGAATTTCTCAAATCAACAGGTTTACAAATCATTACTGCTACCAATGGTGTCACAGCCTGTGAAGAAGCCATTAAGAATCAGGATATCCATCTGGTTATCATGGATATCAGGATGCCTGAGATGGATGGACTGGAAGCTGTACGGCTGATAAAAATTCAAAGGCCCGCACTGCCAATCATAATTTATACAGCATTAAACGATCCTGATTATAAATTTCTTTTCAGGAAGATGAACTGTCCTGATTTTCTTTTAAAGCCATTGCCTCCGCATGTCATTATTGATACGATTTCAAAATACATCCATTTCCAAACCAACGAATTCGAAACCGGGGAATATTATCTCAGTTGAGTTTAGCTGAGATGACCTGAACATTTACCCTTACAACATTTCTGACGATTTTTACCAATAAAATATTTTCCGTTGCGGATGTAATCGGAGCTAGTTTATTTTATCCTGGTTTGAAGGGTTAGAGAAATGGCAGCAATTTTTCCAGTTCAACTGCCCGTGAACCTTTCAGCAGGACTGTAGCATCCTGAACCGGATTATTTTTAAGCTTACTGATAAGTTTTTCAACATTCCTGTAACATTGCCATTCAGCCGGGATATCAATCCCTTCGAAGGCTTCTCCAACCAGACAGACATGGCTGAATCCCATCATCTGAATCAGCCTGACAAGATTTTCATGTTCTTCACCGGAAGCATCCCCAAGCTCTTTCATTTCTCCAAGGATCAGCACTTTGTTTTTATCGGGGTGCTGACAGAAATTTTTCAAAGCTGCTTCCAT
>CAZRHW010000577.1:0-2648 GCA_964599785.1 uncultured Bacteroides sp.
ATATTAACAATTTTATTCATAGCCAATACAAGTTATTGTACTATCATTAACAATTACAGAAAGATCAGGCAATTTCCAGGTCTTTTACCGGGAGTAACAATATTAATTAACGCGTTGTGCGATTGAAAGAGCTAAGTAATTGAATCATAGATTTTTTTATAGAGCCGCGGTGCGGCTCTATAAATTCCCCGCTATCAATATTGCCGGTTTAATCGCACAACACGTTTATTCTTATCTTATTCTTAGGTTGCTAACTATTTTTTCGTGACAAATCCCAAATAATTCCTAATTTAAAGCCATATTTCTGAATCATAATAATTCAACAACATGGAAAGAAGAACATTTCTCAGAAACAGCACTGCCATTGGTGCTGCTGCTATTTTCTCCGGTACTGCCGGATTGGCGATGACCCGTTCAAAAGAAACTCCGGCCCCCGAAAAACACAACTTCAAACTGAAATATGCACCTCATTTCGGAATGTTCAGACTCAATGCCGGAGAGGATCTGCTCGACCAGATCCAGTTCATGGCAGATGCCGGGTTCCGGGCCATGGAGGATAATGGTATGAAAGACCGTGATGTGAGTGTGCAGGAAAAAATAGCCTCAAAAATGGCAAACCTCGGCATGGTAATGGGTGTTTTTGTTGCACATGAGATTTACTGGACTGAGCCTAACCTTACCAGTGCGAACAAGGAACTGCTTGAAAAATTCCTCAAAGAGATTAAAGAATCAGTTACAGTAGCCATGCGGGTAAATGCCACCTGGATGACTGTCGTTCCCGGGTTTGTGGATCTTCGTAAAGATATGGGATACCAGACTGCGAATGTGATTGATGCCCTCAAAAGGGCCTCAGAGATCCTTGAGCCCCACAACCTTGTGATGGTCCTTGAATCTCTGAATTTCCGGGATCATCCGGGCCTTTTCCTGAATAAAATTTCACAGGCTTACCAGATCTGCCAGGCTGTAGACAGCCCTGCATGCAAGATCCTTGATGATCTGTATCATCAGCAGATCCATGAAGGCAACCTGATCCCGAATATTGACCTGGCTTGGGAAGAGATCGCCTATTTTCAGATGGGCGATAATCCGGGAAGGAAAGAGCCCACTACCGGCGAAATAAATTATAAGAATGTCTTTAAACACATCTATGATAAAGGATTCACCGGGATCCTCGGCATGGAGCACGGGAACTCAAAAGAAGGTAAAGAAGGTGAACTTGCCGTGATTAATGCCTATGCAGAGGTCGATAATTTTTAGTAATGCTTCAAAAAATGCCTAAAATTTAAAATGAGCTAAAATTTGAAATTGAATTTCATTTTAGCTCATTTTAGGCATTTATAATTTTAGGCATTCATTTCAGCTTTCCTTCGGCGCTGATCCAGGAACAGGGACTTCAAACTTCATAGCAACAGAACCCATTTCGAGCTTTTCAGGTCCAAGCTGAAGATCTGAACTCATCATTTCTTCCCAGGTTACTTCCAGTCCTGTGTAAGCAGAAATCCTTCCCATGATAGCTGTGAGATTCGATTTAGCGGTAAATTCCGCTACATTCACATGCTGATCTGTTCTGATTGCTGTAATCAGGTCAATATGCTCCTGTACATAAGGATCAACCTTCACCCTGTTCATAGGTTCACCAGATTCATCCAAAGGATATTCATACTGCCACTTAACAGTGCCGTCCGGATTCCATATAGTATTCTGGCAATTTGTATAACCTTTTGTACCCCTGATATATTCCGAAACATTGTTTGCACAATCATTGATCTGGCGGCACATACTATGCAAATGCACTTCGCTGTCATAAACATAATCTACACTAAAATTATCGTACTGGTCTCCTGTAACCCTGCGCTCCCTTGAACCGAAACCAACGGCTTTTACCGGGAAACTATCCATAAACCAGTTAATTACATCGATATTATGGATATGTTGTTCAACAATATGATCACCAGACAGCCAGCACCAGTTAACCCAGTCGCGGATCATGAATTCCATATCACTCCATTCCTTTTGCCGGTCGCGATGCCACAGCTTGGATTGGTTCCAGTATGCATTGGCTGAAACAATATCACCTATTGCTCCTTCCATTACCATCTTATATGTCGCAATATAATCTCTTTGATGGTGCCGCTGGGTTCCTGTTACCACGCATAATCCGGCTGCATCTGCCTGCTTTGCGGTACTCATGATAGACCTTGCACCAACAGGATCCACCGCCAGGGGTTTTTCCATGAAGACATGCTTTCGTGCCTCAACGGCAGCTTTAAAATGTGCAGGACGGAAATAGGGTGGCGTAGCAATAATCACATAATTAATATCCGCCTCAAGTAGTTTTTTATATCCGTCAAATCCTGTAAAACAATTTTCTACCGGGATTTCAACTCCTTTTTTCTCCTTGAGTTCTTTCCTGCAATTATCGACCCTGTCCTGGAAAACATCTGAAAGTGCAATTATCTGAAGATTTGGCCCTGCGTCAAGAAAATTCAGGGCCGCCCCTGTTCCCCTGCCCCCACAGCCAATCACTCCGGCTTTGATCGGCTCACCATCCGGTGCCTGGTCGAGCAAAGGAGCAAGATGTACCTCTTTGAGAATTTTTTGTTTTGTGCATGAGGAGAGCAACTGGTTAAATCCTATTGCTCCCACTG
>CAZRHW010000578.1:0-2642 GCA_964599785.1 uncultured Bacteroides sp.
TTTTTACAACTAAGATTTTTCTGCATAAGATCCTGATCAAGGCCGGTCATAGTAATGGTAACAAAAAGTCCGCCCAGGAACTGCTTGACAAAATGGATCTTGTTACCTGAAAAGTCGTTCCAAAAAAATATTCTGGAATAAGTACTGTTCTTAATTGTTTCAAATGTTTGTACCAGATCCAGGTTAAGGTTTTTTGCTATAAACCAGATCGACAGTATAACAGACGAAAGCAGAAACAGTGTTTGCAAAGTATCTGTGATAACAATGGTTTTAAGTCCTCCTTTGAAAGTGTAAAACCAGATCGATATCAATGCGATAGATACAGTTAACCAGAATGGTACATTCAAAGCATCAAAAATAAATTTCTGTAATACAATGGCAATCAGATATAACCTGAAGGCAGAGCCGATGGTGCGCGAAATAAGAAAAATCATGGCTCCGGATTTATAACTCCAGAAACCTAAACGTTTTTCCAGGTAAGTATAAATTGAAATGAGGTTCATGCGATAATACAAAGGCAATAATATGGTAGCTATCATAATAAAGCCAGCCGCATTTCCAAGTATAAACTGAAAATATCCGAATTGGCTTTCTCCCACTGCACCGGGTACTGATATAAAGGTAATCCCGGAAGTATTCGTTCCGATCATTCCAAAAGCTACCAGATACCACAATGATTTCCTGTTGGCAATAAAAAAACTTGAATTATCTGAAGAATTTCTTGAAGTAAAATAGGAAATCAATAACAGCAAAAAAAAATAACCTATTAGAAATGAAAGGAGTATTATAGGAGACATATATTCTTTAAAATTTTGATTAATCTGATTTCGATCTAAAAATTAAAACCAAAATATTGAATATTAATGATTTATGATATCCAGTATTATGAAAATAAGAAACAATAAAAATTGCTAAAAAGTTCTCATAACCTGTTTAATATACTAACATTTCATTCCAATCATGGAATATTGATTCCAATGATATAAAAAAGAGTCCATTATCATAGAATTTTAGCAACATTTTTTAATTTAAATCAATACAATAGAAAAGATTCCCTGGTTTGTGTCCACCGGACTTCATCTTTTCTCAGAAAATTGTTAAGTTCAGAATATCCTGCATTTTTATCATCTACCCACTCGCGCAGGAAAGTGCCGCCACTAAGAAGGTCTATGGCCACCCGCCCCGGTTCATATTCAAACAAAAATTCTCTCCATAACGGATAATCCGGTTGTATAAGCCTGATTGCCTTTAACATAAGGGCACCAAGACGATAAGGTTTGAAATGATGATGCTGATACAAATGATTATCAGCATAGATATGAATACCTGAACAGACCTTTCCATTGTGCTTATCAAATGTCGGTTCAAACGTACAGGGTCTTACCGTGCACCCTTTCATCCATTCCGGTTCCAATGAATTCATCTGTTCCAGTACAGCGACAAAATCAATATCCGGTGCTCCGGCCACCTCAAGAGGTGTAGTCGTTCCACGTCCCTCAGACAGATTGGTTCCTTCAAACAATACTGTCCCCGGAAAACAACGTGCCATATTAAGGCTGGATGCATTGGGGCTTGGATTTACCCAGGAAAGTTCGAATGCCGGCCATCCATATCCTGGTCCTGCTTCAGGATCATAGCCCTTCATTCTTATGATTCTCAGGTCAAGGTCAAGTTTCTTTTCATCCTTATACCACTGGGCTAATTCTCCGATAGTCAATCCATGACGCATGATCAGTGGTCCCGGGCCAACAAAACTTTCCCAACCCTTAATCAGAATGGATCCTTCAATTGGCCTCCCGACAGGATTTGGACGATCCAACACCCATACACTTTTGTCTGTTCCTGAACAGGATTCCAGCATATAAAACAGTGTTGTCATGTATGTATAAGTACGGGAACCAATATCCTGAAGATCAACAAGAATAATATTAAAGGTATCGGTCATTTCCCCGGTTGGTCTTCTGACCTTACCATAAAGGCTGAAAACAGGTATATGATATACCGGATGGATAAAATCATCCGATTCGATCATATTATCCTGTTTCTCACTATGAATTCCATGTTGAGGCCCGAATGCAGATACGATTTTAATCCCGGCACAATCCATTAAAGCATCCAGTGAAAAGTACCCGTCACGGGTGACTGATGCATTGTGTCCAAGAAAGGCGACCTTTTTATTCTTAAGCTCAGCCCAAAGAGAAGGATCGTGAAGTATTTCGTCAATTCCCAGATTCATACGTACTTTCTTTAGATTGAATGAAAGATTATTTTTTGTTTTTGTCTCTTAATTGTTTAATTGTGTATTGTACTGGAGAGGGTCTCTCTCTGCCCTCAAAGCTTTTTTCTTTTAATGTCTCGATTGTCTCATGCAGCGCATAACATGCATCCCGGTAACTTAAGTTACACAATTCGGCAATCAGGCGTATTCCTCTGTCCCGCAATTTTTTATTGGAGACTTCTACCCAGCTCATCCAGTTGCTTGTTACCCTGCCCATTAAAACCATGGTTCCGGTTGATATTGTGTTCAGGATTAATTTAACTGCCAGTCGTTCCATCAGGTTCAGAACCGAGGGGACGGGAGAACAGTTAATCCGGTAATCCGCGGCCGTATCACCATTGCCGATAACAAAAGTAATTTGCTT
>CAZRHW010000579.1:0-1426 GCA_964599785.1 uncultured Bacteroides sp.
TTTCCCTGGATGGAGCCCTGCAAAAGATCCGTGGGGCATTGCCAATGGCTATCAACGCGAAGGAAAAAGGATTCAAAGGGCTGATTGTCCCGGCAGAAAATGCTCGTGAAGCAGCAGTCATACAGGGGATTAATGTATATGGAATGGAAAATATCATGGAAGTGACGGATTTCTTGTCAGGAAAAAGAACTTTTGAACCTGTCCAGGTCGATATTGAAAAAGAGTTTTACAAAACTGTTAATCATTATGATGTTGACTTTTCAGAGGTAAAGGGGCAGGTGAAGGTGAAGCGGGCGCTGGAGATTGCAGCGGCAGGTGGCCATAATCTGATCATGGTTGGCCCGCCGGGTGCCGGCAAGACTATGCTGGCCAAACGGTTACCGGGGATACTGCCACCACTTTCCCTGGAAGAAGCGCTGGAAACAACTAAAATTCATTCTGTTGCAGGAAAAATAGAATACAATTCATCGCTTGTGACCAACCGTCCCTTCCGCGATCCTCATCATACGATCTCAGATATAGCCCTCGTTGGCGGGGGAACCTATCCACAGCCAGGCGAAATCTCCCTCGCCCATAACGGCGTGTTGTTCATGGATGAACTGCCGGAATTTAAACGGAATGTCCTTGAGGTATTGCGACAACCGCTGGAGGGGCGGATGATCACCATTTCAAGAGCAAAATTCACGATAGAGTATCCGTCCAGTTTCATGCTTGTAGCCTCAATGAATCCCTGTCCCTGTGGTTATTACAACCACCCGGACCGGGATTGTGTTTGTCCGGGTGGTGCCGTACAAAAGTATCTGAACCGCATATCAGGCCCCTTACTCGACCGGATTGATATACATATCGAAGTCGTGCCTGTTCCTTTTGATAAGCTATCCGAGCTGCAGTCCGGAGAGAAGAGTCAATCCATCAGGGAAAGGGTGATCAAAGCCCGGAAGATCCAGGAACACAGGTTCTCAGGGCATAAAGGCATTCATTGCAATGCACAGATGACATCAAAGTTTATGAACTCATATTGCCGGCCGGATAACGCAGGATTAGCCCTGCTGAGAAATGCCATGGAGAAGTTTGAATTGTCGGCCAGGGCTTATGACCGTATATTAAAAGTATCACGAACTATTGCGGATCTGGATGGAAGCGACTATATCAAAGCTTATCATATTTCTGAGGCGGTGAATTACAGGAATCTGGATCGCGAAGGGTGGGGAGGCTGAGTGGTTGCTGGTTGCTGGTTTCTGGTTCCTCGTTCCTGGTGGGATTGGGGAGGGAGTTTGGGTGTGGATAAAATGGTTGTCGGTTTTCGGTTCTCTGTTCCCGGTGGGTGAGGGTTTTGGGTGGGAGTGTAGAATGGTTGCTGGTTTCTGGTTGCTGGTTCCTCGTTCCTGGTGGGATTGGGGAGGGAGTTTGGGTGTGGATAAAATGG
>CAZRHW010000579.1:1526-2640 GCA_964599785.1 uncultured Bacteroides sp.
TTGTCGGTTTTCGGTTCCTGGTTGGCGTGAGTATTGTGTTTGAGTATGATTAGAAGTACTGCCGCCTGCCTGCCAGTAGGCAGGGTTGCTGACCGGACACATTCCAACAAAGTTTTGGACAATCGTTAATCCTGGTTGTTAAAAGACAGATGTTAGAACGCCAGGATAATACAAAAAAGAATGAATGATGAATCAGTATAATGATCATATCGCAATACCTGATGAATATCTAGCCTTAAAAATCTATTTAATCAGAGGTAAAAAAGTAATGCTTGACATGGATTTGGCAGAATTATACGGTGTTGAAACAAAAAACCTGAAAAGAGCAGTAAGAAGAAACATTGAAAGATTCCCTGAGGATTTTATGTTTGAACTCACTTTGAAGGAATTTGAAAATGTGAGGTGCCAATTTGGCACCTCAAGCTGGGATTCAATAAGATACGCGCCTATGGCATTCACTGAACATGGTATTGCGATGTTATCAAGTGTTCTGAAAAGTAAACAGGCTATCACTGTTAATATTCAAATCATCAGGGTGTTTATCCGTATGAGAAAACTGATTAAAACCCATAAAGAATTAGAACATTGGATGGAGGAAATTGAAAAGAAAGTAATTGGACAAAACGAGAAAATTACTTTATTATTTGATTACCTGGAACAATTCATAAATCAAACTGAAGACAGAAAGAGAATCGGTTTCAGGAGACAAGATGAATCTGAAAACGCATAAATCTATATGAAGTAAATAAATGTAAATAATCTGAGAAATATGAAATATTGGATTCCAAGTTCCCGGTTCCCGGTTGAGGGAAGAAGACTAAGGCTAAGAAAGTATAAAGGTGCAAAGGTGTGAAGGTTTGAAAGTTGCTGCCGATTGACAATTGGTAGTAACAGTAAAGTTGGATGACACAGAAAAGTCCACCCGTCCCGACTTGTCGGGAGTTGCCAACCGGACACTTTTAATTCTGATTCCTGGTTTCTCATTATTGCATGAAAAGATAATTTTGAAAAATAAAATAATATTCCGAAATTTGTAATTCATAAATAATGCATGTGATAACTTATAAAGCTATAAGAGAATTTGTTAAGGATCATCCTGATGCTGAAATTAAAC
>CAZRHW010000580.1:0-2639 GCA_964599785.1 uncultured Bacteroides sp.
CTTATCTTCAACCAATCCCACACTCACACCCAAACTCACCAATTTACAAATAAACCAATAAACCAATTTACTATTTTCCCTATTCTTGCTTTTTATACACTGCCGTTATCTTATAATCCACCCCGCTTCCATCATCCACATAATATACCCAGTTGATCTGGGCATCATTTTTTGTGATCGATCCGCTTCCCCTGACAGTAAATCCACCTTTGAGTGTTTGTACGGGAAGCGACAACTGATAACCCGAAAGGATTGCTTCCGCATCATCATCAATATTAAAGAAGTTTGAGATCAGCACCCTGGATGAGTCGGAAGGATGGGGGTCAATCTCCACATAATAAGTTTCGTTAACCGATTTCAGATAATCATCACTTTCTTCGCAAAGCCACAGTCCTGTAACCCTGTCCCGGGGATCATCAGGATTAAGCTCTTTCAATAAATCTTCACATCCTGCACAAAGGATCAAAATAACCAGGATGCAATATAATCCGTATCGGGAATTCTTTTTTATCTTCATAACTTGAATAAATCTTTTGTTAAATCGTCTGAAACAGTTCTCCGGACAAATTTTCAGGGAAATTGAATTATAAAATGTTCTTGTCTGTTAACCACACAACAGGTAATATTAATTTCTTCCTGTTAATCGTTCAATCATGTAAATAATTCTTCAATCAGTTTATCATCAACAATACCCGGAATTGTCACAGTTAACCCTGGATGTCCGGCCATTTCATTTTTGATTGTAAACATGGCTCCTTCATTCCTCGCCCAGCTTCTTCTTGCAATGCCATTATTCACATCCCAGTATAACATCATCTCAAGCCGGCGGTCGGCTTCATCAGAACCATCCAAAACCATGCCAAATCCACCATTAATAACTTCGCCCCATCCTACTCCCCCACCATTATGGAGGGATACCCATGTCGCGCCCCGGAAAGCATCGCCAATCACATTCTGAACAGCCATATCGGCGGTGAATCTGGAACCGTCATAAATATTTGATGTTTCCCGGTATGGGGAGTCTGTTCCGCTAACATCATGATGGTCGCGCCCGATTACGACAGGTGCCGAGATCTTTCGGTCACGGATGGCGTCGTTAAATGCCCCGGCTATACGTATTCTGCCTTCACAGTCTGCATATAAAATTCTTGCCTGGGAACCTATAATAAGATCATTTTCAGGAGCTTCCATGATCCAGTGGATATTATCGGCGAGCTGTACCCGTATCTGTTCAGGAGCCTTTTTATAGAGATCTTCCAAAACCTTGAGGGCTATTTTATCCGTTGTAGCGAGGTCTGACGGATCATTGGATGTACATACCCACCTGAAAGGGCCAAAACCATAATCAAAAAACAGCGGCCCCATTATATCCTCCACGTAAGAAGGATAACGGTAACGCCCGCCGGAAAGGAAAATATCAGCTTCTGCTCTTCCGGCTTCAAGGAGGAATGCATTGCCATAATCCCAGAAATACATCCCTCTTGCAGCCATAACATTGATTGCTTTAACCTGGCGCCTGAGAGAAGCCCGGACAAGTTCCCTGAAATATTCCGGATCGGTTGACATAACCTTGTTCGCATCGTCAAAACTCAATCCGGCAGGATAATACCCACCGGCAAACGGATTATGCAGGGAAGTCTGGTCGGATCCCAACTCAACAGTTATATCTTCCCGGACAAGTCCTTCCCACAGATCAACAATATTACCACTGTACACAAGTGAAACTGCTTCTTTCCGTTTTCTGGCCTCCAGCATCCTTGGGATCAGCTTGTCGAGGTTCTCATAGATTTCATCAACCCATCCCTGGGATTTTCTTATTTCTATTGCCTTTGGATTAACCTCTGCAACAAGACAGATCCCCCCTGCAATAACTGTGGCTTTCGGTTGTGCACCCGACATACCACCCAGTCCGGATGTGACGAATACTTTCCCTGCAAGACCGTCACTTTCATGATGCCCGGATCTCCTGCCAGCATTCATAATGGTTATAGTTGTACCATGAACGATCCCCTGCGGACCGATATACATAAAGGACCCTGCTGTCATCTGCCCATACTGAGATACCCCGAGCGCATTAAACCGGTCATAATCATCCTGTGATGAATAATTTGGTATGACCATCCCGTTTGTAACCACCACCCTGGGTGCACTGGTATGGCTGGGGAACAATCCCACCGGATGACCGGAATACAATACAAGTGTCTGCTCATCAGTCATGTCAGCCAGATATTTCATGGTTAACAGGTACTGTGCCCAGTTCTGAAACACAGCGCCATTGCCTCCATATGTGATCAATTCATGAGGATGCTGGGCTACAGCCTCATCCAGGTTATTACTCAGCATAACCATAATGGCTGCCGCATGCTTCGACCGGTAAGGATAAGCATCGATGTTCCTTGCGGAAACACGATAGTGCGGCCTGTACCTGTACATATAGATCCGGCCGTAAGTATTCAGCTCTTCCAGAAATTCCCCGGCAAGAACAGGATGGTGCTCTTTTTTAAAATAACGTAAAGCATTTTTTAACGCCAGTTTCTTTTCTTCCCGGTTTAATATTTCTCTCCTTTTCGGTGCGTGATTGACAGACCGGTCATATTCCCTTGGAGGGGGGATCTCCTCGGGGATCCCTCTTAAAATTG
>CAZRHW010000581.1:0-2629 GCA_964599785.1 uncultured Bacteroides sp.
GAACGATATCATGAAATATACTTTGAGCAATATGCAATACTTTATCAGAGGAGACATCAAATCGTTCGAGTGCTTTTATGAAATTATTCAGGGAAGGTTTATATGATCCTAATTGTTTTGCTGTTATGATAAAGTCAAACTTAACACCCAGACACCTTTTGGTTATATCAAAAAGTTCATCGTCAACATTGGATATGATGGCCAGTCTGTATTTTTTTTGTAATACAGCAAGAGCTTCATGAGAATCAGGGAAAGTGGTCCAATCTCCGAACCGGTCAACAAGACAGGATCGGTCCCCCGGAATAAGGTTCAGGCTTAAATGTTCAGCGATATCATTCATAATACCTGTTAGAATATCGCGATATGGTATGTATTCCACTCTCATATACTTCCGGTCAGCTTCTAAAAACAATTCAAACAACTGATCCGCTGTTATTTTTGTACGATATTCTTTCACAACAGGAATTAAAATATCCAGAATACTTCTTTTCCAGTCGATCAATGTGCCATAGCAATCAAAACTCAGGATTTCAAATTGTTTGAAGTTCATAACTAATATAATATTTAGCGTGTTGTGCGATTAGATCAAAGATATTGAAATTTAAGTTTATGTAAAATCCCATGCAGCGCAACACTTCTCAAAACATTCTATACTTCATCTATTAGTTTTATTTATATTCAAAATACCTGATCTCACTATCCTCGAATCCGATCCTGTTTGCGAGCGCCTCTATCACTACATGTCGGGATAATTCAACCGGTTCGGTATAAAGAAACCATTGATCCGGATCTCCTTCTCCTTTCAGGCGATAGGCAATAGAAGAACCTTCAGTTTTACAGGCCATTGTCAGAGAATTACCATCCAAACTGAAATGTACAGCTTGAGTTACCGGCATGATACTGCCACTCCACATTTCTCTCACCATATCCTTCTCCGGAATAAAGCCTTTATCTCCATATTTCTTTTGCCATTCTGCCATGGCATTCCGCATTTCTTCAAGTTTTTCAGTGTATTCAGGATTCTCAGCCAGATTATTCAATTCCCATGGATCATTCTTTGTATCATATAATTCCTCCAGGGATTTGGATTTCCTCCACCACAGCTTCTGGATCCCGCTAAAAAGTCCTTTTATATCATAATCATACAGTACCTGCATCATAGGTATCTGTTTGCGATATTCAATGTTCTGCACAAATGGGAGATCAGGAAAGTAATTTCGAAGGTATTTAAATTGTTTGTCCCTTACTGCCCTTACCATATCGTATTCAGTATCCATTCTGTCGCGTCCGGCATAAATATATGATCTTGGTTCAACTGCTTTTTGAGGACCAAGAAAGGCCTGCCCTTGCATATAATCAGGGATATCAACACCCGCCAATGATAAGACTGTCGGTGCAAAATCCACAAATGACACGAGTTCTTCACTCACCTTCCCGGCCATAGCTTTTCCAGGGAACCTGATAAGTAGTGGTACACGTAAACCCGTATCATAAAGCTCTCTTTTTTCACGGGGTAGCATCCCCCCATGATCAGAGTAAAAAAATATGATCGTGCTGTCCAGCAATCCATCTGCTTCAAGCTGTTCAAGAATAATGCCCACCTGGTGATCCATTTCGGTGATATTAGAATATTTTCTGGCCACATCCCTTCTGATTGTAGGATGTTCAGGAAAATAGGGAGGAATGGGGACTTTTGCCTCATCAATAAGCAGTGGTTCCCAACGTTGAGTCCATATACGCGATTCATGAGTTGTCATGAAATTGATAATTGCAAAAAAAGGTTTCCCTGGTGGACGTTTCCTCCAGTGAGCATCAAAATCACATTCGTCCCAGGCAGTCACCGGTGCGTGGAACTGGTAATCTGTTTTCTGATTATTGGCACAATAGTATCCGGCGGCTCTGAGCAATTCACTGAAACATCTGACTTCCGGAGGAAGGACCACTCCATAATCCGGTACATCTTCGACCAGATTATTGATGGTCCTCATATGATGCCCACCCGTACTGGTTGGATACATGCCCGTAATCAGTGCATGCCGGCTTGGAGCACACACACCGGCAACGGAAAAAGCATTTGTATATCTGACACCCTCCCTGGCAATCTTATCAAGAATGGGTGTATAAGCTGCCGAATCACCATAGCACCCGAGAGCAGGGGTAATATCCTCGCATGTTATCCATAGAATATTCGGACGAAATTCAAGGTCTTCTACATTGAATTCCTGAGATCGGTGTTGAGTACATGACAATATCAACAAAGCGGTAGAAGTAATAATAGTCAGCATGATAACGGTCTTAATACGATTCATTATGCGTTTCATTTTGTCTTGGATTATATTATATAAAGGTTATCTAAGATAATGAATTTTTAACCCTTGGAGCTCTTTAAGCCCTTGGAGGGTTATTAACTTTTTTTAAATGTTGGTCCAACCATTGGTGTGTTTTTAACCCTTGGAGCTCTTTAAACCCTTGGAGGGTCATTAACTTTTTTTAAATGTTGGCTAAAAACGTTGGTGTCCTTAACCTGGAGGGTTATTAACTTTATTTTATATGTTGATCTAAAACCATTGGTGGGTTTTTAACCCTTGGAGCTCTTTAAACCCTTGGAGGGTCATTAACTTTTTTTAAA
>CAZRHW010000582.1:0-2625 GCA_964599785.1 uncultured Bacteroides sp.
TTGACTTGATCCTGTCAGGTCGGATATTCTGAGCGACAGAGGGATGGAGTTTAAAAGGCCCTGCAGATGATCATGACACACAACCAATATCATCAATCGATGAAACAGTAAAACTCAGTTTGTATCTGACCCTTAAATAAAACCTCATATACTATGAAAAGAAAATTAATCATTTCCGCTGTTTACGTCCTTCTCATCCTCAGCTATTCATGCAAGACTGATATGAAAAGATCCGTTCAGTCCGGCCATGAATTCAATGGTTCTTATACAGGCGATAACCTGAATCATTTCGCTTTTCCCCTGGGCGGTATTGGAGCAGGAATGGTATGCCTGGAAGGTACGGGTTGCCTGTCCCATATTTCTGTCAGAAACAGTCCGGATCTGGATAACGAACCTCTTACTTTTGCTGCCATTACAGTGAAGGGTGAAGAAAATATTGCAAGGCTTATCGAAGGGCCTGTCCCGGAATGGAAAATATTCTGCAAACCGGAAAGCGGGAATGGCCTCGGAGGTACTACCTACGGCCTTCCGAGATTTGAATCTGCCAGCTCTCTTGCAAGGTTCCCCTTTACGACGGTATCCCTTGAAGACCGGGAAATCCCGCTCGAAACCAGTATAACAGGCTGGAGCCCTTTTATACCGGGTGATGAAGACAATTCGAGCCTGCCTGTGGGGGCACTCGAATATACCTTCAGGAATAATTCTTCCCGGACAGTGGAAGCACTTTTTTCTTTCAATACCGTTAACTTCATGCGTATTTACATGCCGTCGGAATGGGGATCCTATGCTCCCGGGGACAAGATCACGGAAATTGATAACGGTTTTATTCTGCATCAGGAAGGGAATAGCGATGAACCTCATTTTGCAGGGGATTTTGCAATATTTGCCCCAGGCAATAAGGCAGTCGTTGATCACTGCTGGTTCAGGGGCGGATGGTGGGACCCGCTCACCATAACATGGAAAAGTATCGAAGAGATGAATCCGCGAACTACGAAACAACAGAACGGATCAGCACCGGGTGCCTCCATTTATGTCCCTTTTCAGCTTGACCCCGGTGAAGAAAAGACTATCCCGCTGCTTTTTGCCTGGTATGTCCCCCGTTCTGATCTCTCGCGTGGCACACGGATTGAATCTGCCGAAAAATGTTGTGAAGGACCGGATTACTTGTCAACCACTTATGTCCCCTGGTATGCCTCACAGTTTGACAATATTCAGGAAGTTTCACAATACTGGCTGTCCGGTTACAACGAATTGAAAGAAAAATCTGTTCAGTTCCGGGATGCCTTTTTTGCAATGGACCTTCCGGGTGAGGTTATCGAAGCCGTAGCAGCCAACCTGACAATCCTGAAATCTCCAACCGTCCTGCGCCAGTACGATGGTAAACTCTGGTGCTGGGAAGGTTGTCACGACAACAGCGGCTGCTGTCATGGCTCCTGTACCCATGTCTGGAATTATGCACAGGCAATTCCCCACCTTTTCCCCGGATTGGAAAGGAGCCTCCGGAACACTGAATTCCTGGTAAGCCAGAATGAAGAAGGTCACCAGACCTTCAGATCCAACCTTCCGATCTCCCCGGCATTACATGATTTCTATGCTGCTGCTGACGGACAACTGGGTGGGATCATGAAAATATACAGGGAATGGAGAATCTCAGGTGACCGGAGCTGGCTGGAAAAAATATTTCCAGGCGTTAAAAGCAGCATGAATTACTGCATCGATACCTGGGATCCGAAACATAAAGGTGTGGTGGAAGAACCTCATCATAATACGTATGACATCGAATTCTGGGGACCGGATGGCATGTGCATATCCTTTTATCTTGGTGCCCTTCATGCATATATCAGTATGGGAAATGAAATGGGCGAAGATGTAACATCTTACCAGGAACTATTCGATAAAGGGAAAAAAATCCTCGAAGACAGTTTATATAACGGGGAGTATTTCTTTCAAATCGTCAAAACAAAAGGGCTTGAAGCAGCCGATCCTGTTGAAGCATCCCAAAAATCCATGGGAGGTATCTATTCTTCCGAAGCACTTGAAATTCTTCAGAAAGAAGGTCCAAAATACCAGTATGGAAACGGCTGCATCTCCGATGGTGTTCTTGGTATCTGGCTTTCAAGAACATGTGGTTTTGAAGATTTCATAGATCCTGAAAAAGTGAAAAGCCATCTTAATTCAGTCTACCGTTATAATATGAGACATGACCTTTCCGGTCATGTCAATCCGCAACGTCCTTCCTATGCCATGGGGTCCGATGGCGGACTTTTACTCTGTACATGGCCGCATGGAGACCAGCCCTCATTACCGTTCGTTTACAGCAATGAAGTATGGACAGGGATTGAATACCAGGTTGCTTCGCACCTGATGTTGGCGGGAATGGTTGAAGAAGGACTTGATATCGTAAGAACATGCCGGGAAAGATATGATGGCAGAACCAGGAATCCTTTCGATGAATATGAATGCGGCCACTGGTATGCAAGAGCCATGTCGAGCTACAGTTTGCTCCAGGGACTGACAGGAATTCGTTATGACGCCGTCGATGATATACTTTATATAGACTCGAAAATAGGAGATACCTTCACATCATTCCTGTCAACAGAAACAGGTTTTGGGAACGTTGGACTG
>CAZRHW010000583.1:0-2622 GCA_964599785.1 uncultured Bacteroides sp.
GGAAGTGACTCTTCAGCCAAAGGAAATAGCTATCACCTCTGCCGATGAACGTTTCCTGAACAGGACCATTGAGATCATTGAAAACCAGATGGGAGAGGAGGATTTTGATGTGGCTGCCCTGCAACAACAGATTGGATTGAGCCATATGCAAATGTTCCGCAAACTTAAAGCCCTCACCGACCAGGCTCCCGGCGATTTTATCCGGACAATCAGGCTTAAACGATCCGCTAGTCTTCTTGAACAGAAATTCGGCAATGTAGCCGAAGTAGCATATGAAGTAGGCTTCAACAACCTGTCCTATTTCGCTAAATGTTTTAAAGAAATGTTCGGACAATCCCCTTCGGAGTTTATAAAAAATAAATCGTAGAATTTTATTAAGTCTTTTAAAAATTCAAATAAGTTCTCGCAGATTTACGCAGATTAATTCGCAAATTAGCGCAGATTAAGAAAATCTGTAAGTTATTATCTGCGAAAATCTGTGTTACAATCTGCGATAATCTGCGAGAAATAATAAAAGAATTTAAAGAAAACAAATCATTAATTTTAAAAAAATGAGTAGGGTAGAAGCCCGGAAAATCATCATATATATGAAAAGCATAGCAAATGAAAAGATATTTGGTACAAAAGACAGGATTGCCTTCAACCCTGAGGTTGATCATCTATATTATAATCATCTCAGGATTATGCCTTCTAAGCTATATTGTAGCCGGTGCAGATGATGATCCTACCCCTTCACAAAATTATCCTTCCGGATTTGTTGAAGATCATAATGAACCGGGATTTTAGGAACTGCAATAAATTAAGGAATAATCAGCATACGATCTTCCTGAATGACTATCCCGATCGTAATACTTTACAAGATTAATTATTCATTTTTAGTATCCTTGTTTACTAATATTCATTAGTTTTATCTCTGGATCAGTTTATTATTTAAAGAATAAAAAGGCATCTCGCTGATTGACGCAGATTATTGCGCAAATTAACGCAGATTTATACTAAAAGCTGTATGTATTTCAGCGAAAATCTGCGCTATAATCTGCGTAAATCAGCGAGAAATAATAAACCAGGTGAGAGAATAATTTTTAAAGTTTAGTTAATATATCCTGTGAAATTATAAACCTGTTCATCATGAATAAAATTATCTCATTCTTTGCAATTCTCCTTCTTCTGCTATCAGGTATTTCCTGCAAAAAGACCGGGCAATCCGGTGAACCGGCTGTCAATACCTTTGATCAACTGACGGAATTATTTAAAGATCCGCCTGCCGAATTTCGCACCATACCATTCTGGGTCTGGAACGATGCGGTAACAAAAGAGAAAATCGATTTCCAGATGGAAGAATTCAGGGATAAAGGTTTCGGAGGAGTATTCATCCATCCCCGATACGGCATGATAACCGAATACCTCTCTGATGAATGGTTCGAACTGATAAAATATTCCGTTGAAAAAGGGAAAGAGCTGGGATTGTATTGCTGGATATATGATGAAAATTCTTACCCGAGCGGTTTTGCAGGCGGACATGTACCTGCTGAAATGCCTGAATCATACAACCATGGTATTGCACTCAGACAATACAGGTTGACGAAACTTGAACCGGATCCCGGGCTGGAGTATAAACATGTATTTATCAAACAGGATGATCACCTGGTTGAAATAACCGGCCGGCTGGATGAATATACAGGCAAGGAAGGTGAATTTTATCTTTATGAACTGATCTATTACCCGAAAGGCAAATGGTATGCCGGGTATTCATATGTCGACCTGCTTTATAAAGGAGTAACCGAAAAGTTTATTGAGGTGACCATGCAGGGTTATGAGAAGGCTGTCGGTCCGGAATTTGGCAACATAGTTCCCGGTGTTTTTACCGATGAACCCAACATCGGGCATGGTGGTGGTTCCGGACTGGTACGCTGGACACCCGATCTTTATGAAGTATTTCAACAGCGGTGGGGCTATGACCTGAGGTCCTGCCTGAATGAACTTTTCGATGAAGAGGGTGAGTGGAAGAAGGTAAGGCACGATTATTATGAAGTGTTGTTGCAAATGTTTATCGACCGGTGGTCAAAACCCTGGCATCAATATACGGAAGAGAAGAACCTTAAATGGACAGGCCATTACTGGGAACATGGCTGGCCAAATCCCTATCACGGCGGAGATAATATGGCCATGTATGCATGGCACCAGGTTCCTGCCATCGATATGCTCTTCAATACCTGGGAGTACCGCCCGGATCAGTTTGGAAATGTGAGATCGGTAAGGGAACTGCGGAGTGTGGCAAACCAGATGGGAAGAAGCAGGACACTCAGCGAAACATATGGCGGCTCCGGACATGAACTTACTTTCCGGGACATGAAAAGAAACGGTGACTGGGAATATGTGCTTGGAGTGAATCTGATGAACCAGCATCTTTCATTTATGACCCTCATGGGTGACCGCAAGCATGATTATCCGCAGACTTTTTCATATCACAGTCCCTGGTGGCCTTATTACCATTATCAGAACGATTATTACGGACGTCTTTCCCTTGCCCTGTCGTCCGGTGAGCAATTAAATCATATCCTGATCATTGAGCCGACAACAACGGCATGGATGTATTATGATCCAAACGGTAATAATGAAAAA
>CAZRHW010000584.1:0-2615 GCA_964599785.1 uncultured Bacteroides sp.
AATATGATAAAAAAAAATAAACTGCCAGGTATATTCCTGGTCTGCCTTGTATTCATCTTGCCCTTTAAACAAACCAGGGCTCAAACACCTGATGAATCCCTGACCATAAAATTGGCCGGGTATCAGATGAATGTTTCCAGTGATATTCATAGCAATAAGGAAAAGATTCTTACTGCTATGCGCGATGCCGTATCCGGAGGAGCAGATTTCCTGATCACACCTGAAGGTTCTCTTTCGGGGTATACTGCACAATTCAATCAGGAGCAGCTTCAAATGGCACTGTCTGAAATAGAATCTGCAGCTAAAGATCTGAACATAGGCCTGATGCTTGGAACCTGCTATAAAGAAATGGCCGGCGAAACTGAATACTGTTATAACCAGGTCCGTGTCTACGCACCCGGGGGGCAATTTTTGGGCGCCTATTGCAAAATCCTGCGATGCAGTTCACTCGATTATCCGGGTACGGGTGAAATGCTTGACTATGTTGAAGGAGAATTGAAAACATTTGAATGGAAGGGGCAAAGGTTCGGCATACTCATCTGCAACGATTTGTGGGCCACACCGGGTTATACTACCATGCCCAATCCCTATCTGCCTTGGAAACTCAAACAAATGGGATCACAATTTATTGTCCATTGTATTAACTCGGGAACAAACCGGAAATACAAACCGTTTCATGAATCTTCGGCGGAGTTATGGGCACTATCACTAAAAATTCCTGTTATCGAAGTTAACGCTTCCTATGAAGAACGACCTGTTAATGCCCGGTCCGGATTTATTGATGCAAAAGGGGAACGAACAATCATCGTTCCCGATACAGGGGAACATCTATTTATCATGACCCTCGATATTCCCGTTACATCATCGGAAATTTCTTATTAAAATTCTCTCAAAACAGGAAGGATCTGTAAATTCAATCAGTCCAAAAACCATTAACCAATTACTGTTTTTAACTATAGATAAAATTTCACACGCTTACACCCAATACCCAAACACACTAATTTACCAATAAACCAGTATACCAATTTACCATTATTCTACCAATCCAAAAACCATTAATCAATTGCAGTGCTAAACTATAGATACAATTTCACATTCCTTAACCCAACACCCATACACACTAATTTACCATTATATTAATATACCAATTGACCATTATTCCATCATTCCATTATTCGTTATATTCCACACTCCCACCCACACCCACTAATATACCAATTTACCAATTCACCATCATTTCATCATCCTTATGATCCTGTGAAACATATTCGGTATGAATTCAGGGAATATCCTGTGAATCCACCAGTACATTTTATGCTTTACCGGAACGACAATGATTCCTTTATTTCTGACAACACCACGGATAATTTTTTTTACCACATCATCCGGGGCTGGTAATCTCATCTTCGAGGTTCTTGCCCTATTCTCCGGACTATTCATGTAATCAGTAACTTTGGGTGCCGTATTCAATATATCCGTTTTGATCATACCCGGACAGAGAACAGTTACCTTGATTCCATATTGTCTTGCCTCCGATCTCAGAGTCAGTGAGAGACCAACAACAGCATGCTTGCTGGCCGAATAACAGCTTGTTAATCCTCCCGGTATAAGGCCGGCAAGGGAAGCAGTATTAATGATATGCCCAAAACCCTGTTTTTTCATAACCGGGTAAACATAATGGCAGCCATAAACAGTACCCCACAGGTTCACATCAAGAACATGTCTCCAATGCTCCAGGGTGATATCCTGAAATTCCCCGTCGACACTGACACCGGCATTGTTAAACAGATAATCGATCCTCCCGTGTTCTTTTATTACTGTCTCGAAAAAATTCTTGATTTCCTGTTGATTGGTTACATCAGCATGATATGCTTTGCCATACCCACCGTCCGTAATGATCATATTTACAGTCTCCCGGGCTCCTTCCTGATTACGATCAACAGCCATAACCTTTGCTCCTTGCCGGGCTAAAAAAATACAGATTGACCTGCCGATTCCTGAAGCACCACCTGTTATAATAGCTACTTTATTTGCAAACTTTTTCATTTTACCTGTTTTATCATTGAAATAACCTGACTTTCATTTTTTTGAATTTATTCCTGTTAAAAAAATCGCCCATAAGTGTCTCTCCCCGAACCATTAAACAGGGATTCTTAACATTATCCGGCAAATCAAAAACAAGAATTGTAGTATCCACCGACTGAAAGGGAGTGATATATTTTTCATTCCACCCGAATGGTGAGACTTCATTTAATTTGATTTGTGCGTTTATATTGTTCTCATAAATGTTTCCTTCCCCGTCAATGATATAAGCTATTGAATTATTCCAGGAGTGGTTAACCCGTTTAGCTTCATTCTGAACTTTAAAATGAATAAGGTAAAAATTACCATTTGTAGTTATTATATCCTGTCCTTTTCCGATTTGTTTTGTCAATGAATAATTAGTAACTGAATATTCAAAATCATTATGATGAATATTCTCATTAAGTCCAATTATTATGTTGGATTTATCTTTTGAACATGAAATCATCATTAACAGATATATTAAGAAGCTAATATATCCTGCCAGGCAATTATTAATATACTCCATTTTTAATCCTTATTAACGCGTTGTG
>CAZRHW010000585.1:0-2611 GCA_964599785.1 uncultured Bacteroides sp.
TATAAAAATTTCATATTTAACAATTTACATTATTCAATAGCACAACACGTTATAACTTAATATTCTACTCTATGTATTCCTATAGTGGTTTTGCTAAACTGATTATAGTTCTTCTGGCAATTGTCATCATCTACCTGATAATCAAGCGAATACAAAACAAAAGGAAAGAGGACTTTGAAGATAGGGATAATTAGGTCGTGAGTTGTGAATCGTGAAGAGACAACCAATCTCATCTTGAATCCCGCACTCCCGTAATCTTTGTCTAAGCCTTTTTCACAAACCAAAAACAAACGATTTTATTCCACACCCTCATCCCAAAATCCACACCCACCGTGAACCAACAACAAGGAACCAGAAACCATATGCAATATACTTATCCTTATCCCAGACCTGCACTCACAGTGGATTGTCTGATTACCCGAACATATAAGGGACATAAACAATGCCTTCTGATCTGCCGGAAACATGACCCATATCGTAACAAATGGGCTTTACCCGGCGGTTATGTAAACATTGATGAAAAACTGGCTGATGCTGCCAGACGTGAATTGTGGGAAGAAACCGGACTTAAAATCCCTCTTCTCGAACAGTTTCATATTTTTGATGAACCAGGGCGTGATCCAAGAGGGCGAACCATTACTGTTGTTTTTACCGGCGATCTGGATTATTCAAAATCTGACGTGAAAGCCTCTTCCGATGCAAAGGAGGCAAAATGGTTCTTTCTGGATAAACTACCGGAACTTGCTTTCGACCATCGTGATATTATTGATCTGGCGCTCTATCATAACCGTATCTAATGTGGTTTAAGACACTTTTATTTTTTATCCTGGTTGTCGCAATTGTAACAAGGGTCGCAGAGTCTAAGGGGTCGCAATAGTCACAATGGCTTGATATTCTTATTAATGAAGGTTGTCGGATTTTAAACTGAATTTATTTATTACTCAAGAAATCCAGGAAGTTGTAAAGTTTTATGCCAAGCTTATCTGTTTTAGTTAGCAATTTCTAAATCTTTGTATGACATAATTATGGCCTTTTTCTTATTTATGTCAATTTTGACAATTTATCGGTCGTTATTCTAAGATTTATTCAATAATAATTTTGCAAATATTGCGCCCATTGCGACAGCGTAGCGTGTTACCATTGCGACCATTGTAACCATTGCGACAGCGTAGCGTGTAACCGTTGCGACAGTGATGATCTGGAGACATCCTGTTTTTTTGTTATATTTGCGCCTTTAAGAACTTTTGCAACATTTTGCATAACCGACTAATAAGATTTTCTGAAATCTTCGATAATGAATAATTATACCCTGAATCACCTCCGGGAACTGGAGTCCGAATCCATAAACGTAATCCGTGAGGTTGCTGCGCAGTTTGAAAGACCGGTATTGCTTTTCTCCGGCGGGAAGGATTCAATTGTTATGTTCTACCTTGCAAGAAAAGCTTTTTACCCTGCCCGTGTACCATTTCCTCTTCTTCATATCGATACAGGCCATAATTTCCCCGAAACCCTTAAATTCAGGGACCAGCTTATGGAAAAAACCGGTGCAACCTGCATCGCCCGTCTGGTACAGGATACTATCGACTGTGGAAGGGTAACGGAGGAAACCGGAATCAACGCCAGCCGTAATGTCCTCCAGACTGTAACCTTACTGGACGCTATCGAAGAATTCAAATTTGATGCCGCCATGGGTGGTGGCAGACGTGATGAGGAAAAGGCTCGTGCCAAGGAACGTTTTTTTTCACATAGGGATGAATTCGGACAATGGGATCCGAAAAACCAGAGACCTGAACTCTGGAACCTTTTTAACGGAAAAAAGAAAATGGGTGAACACTTCAGGGTATTCCCCCTGAGCAACTGGACAGAAATGGATGTCTGGCAATATATTTACATGGAAGATGTGGAAATACCGGATCTTTATTATACACACAAAAGGAAGGTTTTTTACCGGGATGGCGTCTGGCTTGCCGATGCACCTTTTATGCTGAAGAAACAAGGGGAAAAAGTTATTGAAAAAGATGTTCGGTGCAGGACAATCGGTGATATTACCTGCACGGGACTAACCCTCTCAATAGCAGTGTCACTGGAAGAGATCATCCTGGAAGTAGCTGCCACCAGAACAACAGAAAGAGGCGGAAGATATGATGATAAACGCTCTGAGGCGGCGATGGAAGACCGCAAGAAGGAGGGATACTTTTAATTCGTTAATTCAGTAGTGCTTCAATAGCGCTTCAATAGCGCTTCAGTAGTGCTTCAATAGCGCTTCAGTAGTATCTTCAATTAAAGTTTTAATAATATAAACGCAGTAAAATAAATGAAGGAGTAGAAAAAATGGAATTGGGAGAAAAAATATGGAATATTGTACTTAAATGGAATTATTTAGCAGTTGATACTGTTGGCAAACAATTGATTAAATCAGCTGATTCTATTGCTGCAAATATCAGTGAGGGATTTGGAAGATATCCATTGACCGTGCAGTTGTTGGGATTCGTCAGTGTGGGATCCAGCACCGGGTTTCCATTTGACATCAGGCAAACAGGATTGAACGTCGGATCAGTGATTCCCAGGAAAAAGTCCTCCATCAGCGGCGATGAATCAAATTCCATCCCTG
>CAZRHW010000586.1:0-2603 GCA_964599785.1 uncultured Bacteroides sp.
TATGTAACAAATAATTATATCTCTCGTTTACATGTTGTAAATCCATCTGACTAAAAAATCACGAATATGAAGAATATGCTATTAAGAATACTGTACTTGTTTATTACGGGTATAATACTTCTGTCTTGTGAAAAGGAAAACCCTGATGAAAAAGGCGGTGCAGAATTTTTCATCGCCGGTGAGGAGGTTGCGTTCGAAAGTGTACTCAGGGATATTCCGGCTGAATATATAGATGCTGCAAGCAACAATCTCCATATTGCATACCAGCACACATCGCATGGGACACATGTTTCTTACGGATTGTTCGGCCTGCAGGATTATAAGCCGGGAGATGACATGAAGTTTGCAGTTACAAATAACAATCCGCAATCCGGAAAACTTGATTTCAGGGATTATGCCATTGCTTCCTATGCCGAGGCAGGTACTGATGCCGCCGACCTGAGCAGGAATGAAACGGCTTTCATCCAGGCAACAAGGAATTATCTTGATGATCCTGATAATTCAGAAATAAATGTGGTCATGTGGAGCTGGTGTGATATAGCGAATCATGATGTTGAAAACAATTACCTTCCCGGTATGCAGACGCTTATCGGTGAATATGGTAAAGGAGGAAGCAAGATAGGACCATCTCAGGGCCAGAGACAAAATGCTGTGACTTTTATATTCATGACCGGTCATGCCAATAAAGATAATAATGTCGGTGATGGCAAACCGAAGAACCAGGCGGATATAATCACTGAATTTTGCCGTCAGAACAATTATTTCTGTCTCGATTATTACGGCATTGATACCCACGACATGGATGGTCATTGCTGGGAAGATGCTGGTGATGACGGGAATTCATCAACAGGAGGTAATTTCTATGCCAACTGGCAGAATAGCCATACAGCAGGTACGGATTATTATGAAAATAAATCTTCTCCCGAAGGATCGGTCACTTTTGGTGCGCACAACACCCAGCATATTACAGCTAATCGCAAGGCTTATGCAATGTGGTCCATTCTGGCAAGAATTGCCGGCTGGGATGGTCCGGAATAGGAATTTGTTTATAAAAATGCACAGTTTTACTTTGCATATCTGATTCTGAGGATTTTTCTTTTTTGCAAACTCAATTGGATTTTTAAATAAATATCATTATTTTTGTGAACTGAAAATACGAAATATTAGAATGTATAGTTCACAAAATTCTGTGAGAAATATCATATTATCCGTATACCAAGATAACCGGACAGTTTTTCGTTTGAACGACATCTCACTGCTGGTAGGTGAAACAAACTTTCAATCGCTAAATAAAAAACTGAACTACTACGTGCATACAGAAAAATTAATTAGTCCGCGTAAGGGTATATACGCCAAACCAGATTATAATCCTGAAGAACTGGCATGCATCATTTATACTCCTTCGTATATCTCCCTGGAATATGTATTGCAAAAATCTGGTATTATATTTCAATATGATTCACGTATCACAGCAATCAGTTATCTGAACAGGAGCATTGAGGTCAATGACATGACCTTCCGGTTTCGTAAAATCAAGGGGGAGATCCTTGTGAATATCGCTGGCATAAAAAGGCAGGAGGATCATATCAATATTGCATCTGCCGAAAGGGCGTTTTTAGATTTAATGTACCTGAGTACTGAATACTATTTTGATAATCTAAGTCCGCTGAATAAACAAATCGTATATAAACTTTTATCCATATATCATTCGAAGTCATTATCTGTAAGAGTGAAAAAAATCCTGCAAAATGGTTGACATAAACCGGCATAGGTTCTACCTGGTTCAAATCCTGAAAGATATTTACACAGATATCGAACTGGCAAATTACCTGGGATTTAAAGGTGGTAGTGCCATTATGTTTTTTTACGATCTGCCTCGATTCTCCATCGATTTGGATTTCAGCCTGATTGATGTTGAAAAGGAGGATTTTTCTTACAGAAAAGTCCGGCAAATACTACTCAAATATGGTAAGATATTTGATGAGGCAAAAAAGTTTTATGGCCCCCTGATTGTCCTGGATTATGGTATAAATGAACGAAAGCTGAAAGTAGAGATATCAAACCGTTTGTTCGAAAACAGGTATGAGATAAAGAACCTACTTGGGATCAATATGAAGGTGATGGTTCAGGAAGATATGTTTGCGCACAAGCTCTGTGCTTTGCTCGACAGGAATGCAATTGCCAATCGTGATATTTTCGATTGTTGGTTTTTTATGCAGAGACAAACTCCGGTTAATAAGAGTATTGTTGAATCCCGGATGGGAATGTCTTTATCCCAATATCTTCAAGCGTGCATAGATCACCTTGAAGGGATGAGTGACAAAGGATTATTACAGGGCATAGGTGAATTATTGGATAGCAAAATGAAAAAATTTGTCCAGGTGAAAATGAGGTCTGAACTTATCACATTATTGAAGTTCTATAAAGACTATCCTGTATTGTGATCCGGCAGGTTCTAGTGGAATATCGTCGCTTCGCTCCTCATGATCCACCATGTTGGCGGCCTAAAAGCAAAAAAGCCTGCCTCCGTCAGGTTCTAGTGGATTATTCGTCGCTTCGCTCCTCATGATCCACCATGTTGGCGGCCTAAAAGCAAAAAAGCC
>CAZRHW010000587.1:0-2599 GCA_964599785.1 uncultured Bacteroides sp.
ACTGCCATCCTCCAGGGTTCCCTGGTTACCAGGTCACCACCGGGCATAGGAAGGTATTTGAAATGTGTATACCTGTTATAACCGGTGAGATCACAAACTAGAAATTCCCCCCCCCCTATTTGCCCGTCATCACCATAGCCCGTGCCGTCAAAGCTTACACCAATTACCATTTCATCCAGCCCGTTTTCGGCCATTGCCGAAGCAATATGTGCATGATGATGTTGTACAGGTATCCTTTTTAAACCTGTTTCAAATGCATATTTTGTCGACAGGTAATCGGGATGCAGATCATGAGCAATCCATTCGGGTTTGAAGCGGAAAATTTTCTGAAAATGCCCGATTGATTCCCTGTAAAAAGAATATGTTTCGAAATTTTTAAGATCGCCTATATGCTGGCTTAAAATTGCATTCTCCCCTTTGCCGAGACAGAAACAATTTACAAGTTCAGCTCCTGCAGCCAGGATGCCATCTGTCCTGAAATTAAGCCTGACAGGGTTAGGTACATAACCCCTCGACCTTCTGAGAATCCTTGGAACATCGTTCACAACAATAACCACAGAGTCGTCGGTCCGGTTATAAATATCCCTGTTATAAATTAATATTGCATCTGAAATTGTCGACAGAATCCTGACCGCCGCATCATTATCGATGATAATCGGCTCATCCGAAAGATTGCCGCTGGTTAGCACAATAACAGGAGTATTAAGATATTTGAACAGCAGGTAATGAAACGGCATGTAAGGCAGCATGGCTCCGATCGTGTGAAGACCGTCACTTACGGAAGGAGCAAGAGATTTTTTCTCTTCCAGGATCACAATCGGGCGTCTCCAGGAATTCACCTGTTCACGCTCCACATTGTTCAGCCGGGCATATTCTTCCATGATCTTGATATCCCTGAACATAACAGCAAAAGGTTTGCCTTCCCTGTACTTCGATACCCTCAACCGGTGAACGGCCTCCTCATTCAATGCATCACATGCCAGGTGAAATCCGCCCTGCCCTTTGACAGCTATGATCTTCCCATTGTCAATCAATGCAGCAGTACCCTGGAGAATGTCTTCAATACCAATGATTCTTTTACCCTGGCTGATCAGTTCATATTCAGGGCCACAGGTATTGCAGGCCACAGGCTGTGCATGAAACCTCCTGTCAAGAACATTTTCATATTCCGTCCGGCAGGTCCTGCACATCTTAAATGTTTCCATGGTGGTATTTTCCCTGTCATACGGAAGATCCCTGATAATAGTAAACCTTGGGCCACAGTTGGTACAATTCAGAAAAGGATAATGAATACGGTGTTCCTGCTTTTCCATATCTTCAAGACATTCACTGCATACAGCAATATCCGGACTGATCTCCGTTATCTCTTCTGAATTATCGGTGCTTTCAATGATTGAGAAACTGTCAAAATAATCGTCCTGAATAATGTCCTGGTTAATAGAAAATATTTCAGATGCCTGCGGTGATTTGACCCTCATGTCATGCATAAATCTTCTGAGGGTCTCCTCATCTGAACGAAAGCAAACTAATACATTCTCATTGGTATTTCTCACCCACCCTTTCAGTCCGTATTCATTCGCAAGTCTGTAAATGAATGGCCTGAATCCCACACCCTGTACCAAACCTCTCACCTCCAGAAGGTATGTATGTGTTGTCTTATCCTTCATTACGCATGATTACTCATCCAGATTAATAGTTTGATAGATCAGGCTTTCAAGTGCATTACCGATCTGTATGTTCTGGATAATTACGCCGGGAGGTACTTTCAGTACAGCAGGTGAGATATTCAGAATGCTGTTGATCCCTGCATTTGTAAGCCTGCTGCATACTTCCTGAGCCGCTATCCCCGGAACGGCAATGATTGCTGTCTTCACACCATACTCATTTATTACTTCATCTATTTTCTCCATAGGATATACAGGTACAGTATACTTTTTCTTATACTTAACAGGATCAATGTCAAAACCGGCGACAATCTCTATCATATTTTCCCTGAATCCTTTGTAATTTAAAATGGCTGTCCCGATATTGCCGATACCAATAAGGATAACCTTGTGCAAATGATCTTTATGGAAAATATCACCCAGGGTATGGATGAGCTCATTTATATTGTAACCACCTTTTTTGTTTCCCTTGATCCCAAATTTTGAGAAGTCCTTCCTTACCTGTTCAGCCGTTACACCTACTTCTTTGCCAAGCGTATAAGAGAACACCGTTCCAAATCCGAGATCCTGCAATCTTAATAGCACCGAACGATATTGAAGCAAACGGTTTATTTTTTTATTAATTGGCATATAATTATTACCGGTTGATATCTATTGATTATCAGTATTGATAAAGGTTTTCTAACATTACATTTATTTAAATCAATTAAATATTGGCCTCATCCCACCAGAATATCTTAAAGAGCAGTTGGAGATAAATATAAAAAAATTATATTTATTGTGAAAAAAGTAACAAAAAAATTGAGGTCTGATTTACAGATTTCTTATATCTTTAGGACTTTTTGAAGTGTTGTGCAATTGATCAGAAATGTTGATATTTCGGGTTCGGGAGATCCGGAATTGTTCAGCAATAAATCTTTTTTATTTATCAATTT
>CAZRHW010000588.1:0-2598 GCA_964599785.1 uncultured Bacteroides sp.
CATTGCGAATATCCGTGGGTCGGGAGAATTCGAACCTCCTGCCACATGATGCATCATTCCGTTTAACGACCCCATAAAAATGTTCCAATTATGTTCTAAATGTTTATTTCCCTGTGATATTCCTGGAGGGATTTTACCTGGTAAGCGCCGTTTCTGCGTTCTTTGATGCCCCTGGTTGCTGCCAGTGCTGCTGAAGTGGTTGTAATATAAGGTATTTTGTATTTAATAGCATTTTTACGGATATATGAATCATCGTACTCACTGGTTTTTCCGGCCGGTGTATTAATGATCAGGTCTATTTCTCCGTTTTTTATGGCATCCACAATATTTGGCCTGCCTTCATGCACCTTTTTAATAAATTCCGATCCGATACCATGCTCTTCAAGGAATTTTTGTGTTCCTTCGGTAGCAAGGATCCTGAATTTCATATCCCGGAAGTTCCTGGCAAACTCAACGATTTTCTGTTTGTCTCTCCCGGCTATGGTAATCAACACTGTACCTTCAAGGGGCAGACTGGTCTGTGTAGCTTCCTGCGATTTAAAAAATGCCATTCCATAGCTTTCGGCCAGGCCCAGAACTTCACCTGTCGAACGCATTTCCGGACTTAGCAGCGGGTCAACCTCAGGGAACATATTGAATGGAAAAACGGCCTCCTTCACACCAAAATGTTTGAATTTTCTGTCTGTAAGGTTAAAATCGGAAAGTTTTTGTCCCAGCAGAATCTGTGTGGCAATTTTGGCCATGGGGATATTGCAGACTTTTGATACGAGGGGCACCGTTCGCGAAGCCCTGGGATTTGCTTCCAATATGTAAACAACACCCTCATAGATGGCAAACTGCATGTTCATTAATCCGACTACATTCAATTCGATAGCTATCTTTTTTGTGTATTCCCTGATGAGTTCCTGCTGCTCTTCCGTAATGATAACCGGTGGTATCACACACGCAGAATCTCCCGAATGTATACCGGCATATTCAATATGCTGCATGACGGCCGGCACAAAAACCTCCTTGCCATCTGAAATAGCATCTGCTTCCGCTTCAATGGCATCCTCCAGGAAATAATCGATCAGCAGGGGCCTGTCGGGTGATACATCGACGGCAACAGCGACATATTGTTTAAGCATATCCACATCAAGGATGATCTTCATTGCCCGTCCGCCCAGGACATAGGAAGGCCTGACCATCAGGGGGTAACCTATTTTCCCGGCAATTTCAATGGCTTCCTTCAGGGTGCTTGCCATACCCGATTCAGGCTGTGGAATGCCCAGTTTCCTGATGACATGACGGAAGCGGTCACGATCCTCTGAAAGATCAATGGTCTCGGGTGTGGTGCCAAGTATATTTACGCCCGCTTCAGCAAGCTCACCGGCAATGTTCAGCGGTGTCTGTCCTCCAAACTGAACGATTACACCTTCCGGTTTTTCTTTTTCATAAATACTCAGTACATCCTCCACGGTAAGGGGTTCAAAATATAGTTTATCAGACGTATCATAATCTGTTGAAACCGTTTCGGGATTACAATTTACCATGATTGATTCATACCCTGCCTGGCGAATGGCAAAGGCAGCATGGACACAACAATAATCAAATTCTATCCCCTGCCCTATCCGGTTCGGGCCGCCTCCCAGGACCATGATCTTTTTCTTTTTGCTGACTTCCACTTTATCGGGAGCGTTGTAGGTTGAGAAGTAATAAGCTGCATTTTCAACACCACTTACCGGAACAGGCTCCCATGCCTGCGCCAGGCCAAGCGAGAGACGTCTTTGCCTGATCTCTTTTTCAGGTATTTTTAACAGCTTAGACAGATATTTATCGGCAAAACCATCTTTTTTTGCCTGAATAAAAATCTCATCCGGCAATGATTTCCCTTTAAACTTCAATATTTCCTCTTCAAGCTCCACCAGTTCTTTCATCTGTGAAATAAACCAGGGTTTGATATATGTCTTTCTGTAAAGCTCCTCCACCTCTGCTCCCTTGCGCAGTGCCTCGTACATGATGAACTGGCGTTCGCTGGAAGGATGTGTAAGAAGGATCATCAGCTCATCCAGGGATCTTTTATTGAAATCCTTCGCGAATCCCAGTCCGTGCCGGCCTATTTCCAGTGAACGGATGGATTTCTGGAAGGCCTCTTTATATGTTTTTCCAATACTCATCACCTCT
This sequence comes from uncultured Bacteroides sp., assembly GCA_964599785.1. GTDB lineage: Bacteria > Bacteroidota > Bacteroidia > Bacteroidales > SM23-62 > LJUQ01. Next base: position 2,164 of record CAZRHW010000588.1, read on the forward strand.
CCCACAGCCTTCATCTGCGTTCCCAGCTTGTCTTCCAGGTTTTCAAATTTCTCGAAGGCCCACCTGGAGAATTTAACCACCACATAATCTCCCGAAGGAGTATATTTTTCGAGTGTACCGTCGCGCCAGTAAGGAATCTCATCCATGGTCAATCCACCGGCCAGGAGGGATGACACAAACGCTATCGGGAATCCTGTGGCCTTGGAGGCAAGGGCCGATGAACGGGAGGTGCGCGGATTGATCTCTATCACCACAACCCTCCCGGTTTCGGGATCATGGGCAAACTGTATGTTCGTACCCCCGATAACCTCAATCGCTTCAACGATATCATAAGAATATTGCTGCAGGCATTTTTGAAGTTCAGGATCAATGGTAAGCATAGGGGCTGTACAATAGGAATCACCGGTATGTACTCCCATGGCATCAACGTTTTCA
>CAZRHW010000589.1:0-2591 GCA_964599785.1 uncultured Bacteroides sp.
GTATTTTTTCCGAAGATCGATGTACTCGTCCCTGATTGTTTTAACATAATTTTTAAGCAGTTTCTTCGAGAGTAAACTATTCACTACCGAAACACTCCTTGAAGCATCCTTCACATGGATAACAGGAGCAGCGTATTGGGGTTCAATCTTTACTGCTGTGTGTATTTTTGATGTCGTTGCACCACCGATAAGCAGGGGTGTGGTGATTCCCTGTCTTTCCATTTCCCTGGCCACGTGAACCATCTCTTCAAGGGACGGTGTGATCAGTCCACTTAATCCAATTATATCAACCTGTTCTTCTATAGCCGTTTGAATAATTTTTTCTGCAGGGGACATCACGCCCAGGTCAATGATTTCATAATTATTGCAGCCAAGTACAACCCCCACTATGTTTTTCCCAATATCATGGACATCTCCCTTCACTGTAGCAAGAAGAATTTTACCTGCATTTTGTTTCTTTCCTGAAATTTTTCGTTCTTCTTCAAGATAGGGCAGGAGGACGGCAACAGCTTTTTTCATCACGCGTGCACTTTTAACTACCTGTGGGAGAAACATTTTTCCTGATCCGAAGAGTTCTCCGATTATGTTCATTCCATCCATAAGAGGACCTTCAATGATTTCAAGGGCAGTGGAATAATGTTGTTGTGCCTCGAGAACATCCGGTTCGATATAATCCGTAATACCTTTGACCAATGCGTGGCTGAGGCGTTGCTGCACCGTATCGTTTCTCCATTCCTGTATGCTTTTCTCTTTGCTTTTCAGGTTCCTGACCTGTTCAGCATATTCAATCAGTCTTTCCGTGGCATCGGATTTTCTGTTCAGAATCACATCTTCCACGCGGGTAAGCAAATCCGGTGGAATTTCATCATAAACCTGCAGCATGCCGGGATTGACGATACCCATATCCATTCCAGCCTTGATTGCATGATAGAGAAATGCAGCATGCATAGCTTCTCTGATCACATCATTTCCGCGGAACGCAAATGAAAGATTGCTTATACCTCCGCTGACCCTGGCAAATGGAAGATTTTCCTTAATCCACTCCGTAGCCCGTATAAAATCAATGGCATGTTGATTATGTTCTTCTATTCCAGTCCCTATCGCGAGGATGTTGGGATCAAAAATAATATCCTCGGCCGGAAATTCTACCTTTTCTGTCAGGATCCTGTATGCCCTCCGGCAGATCTCAATTTTTCTTTCGAAGGTTGTAGCCTGGCCTTTTTCATCGAATGCCATTACAATTGCAGCTGCACCATAATTTTTAATCTTCCTGGCCTGATCAATAAACACGGTTTCTCCCTCCTTCAGACTGATGGAGTTTACGATAGCGCGTCCCTGAACACATTTAAGCCCGGCTTCTATAACTGACCATTTAGATGAATCAATCATAACCGGAAGTTTTGAGATATCCGGTTCCGACATCATGAGGTTGAGGAAGGTGACCATTTCTTTCTCACTGTCCAGCATGGCATCATCCATGTTTATATCAATGATTTGTGCACCTCCTTCAACCTGGTCGCGGGCAACAGAAAGTGCCTCCTCATATTTGCCTTCACGTATCAACCTTGCAAATTTTTTGGATCCACTGACATTTGTACGTTCACCTATATTAATAAAATTGCTGCCGTCATAAACAGTAAGGGGTTCAAGTCCGCTTAATCTCAATTCCTTTCTTGGAGGGGGAGGTATCCGCTGGTTTGCCGTTTTTGCAATTTCGGCAAACTGCCTGATATGGTCGGGTGTTGTTCCACAGCATCCGCCAATTATATTGACAAACCGGTTTTCAAGGTAATCTTTCATGCAGGATGCCATTTCATCCGGTCCCAGGTCATATTCTCCAAACTGGTTTGGCAATCCGGCATTTGGATATAAACTGATAAAATGATTTGTTTTGGAAGCAAGTTCTTCGATATAAGGCCGCATTTCTTTTGGGCCGAGACTGCAATTTAAACCAATCGTAAGGATATCGGCGTGTGATACGGAATGCAGAAAGGCCTGGAGTGTCTGGCCGGAAAGCGTTCTGCCACTCGCATCTGTTATCGTACCGGAAATGATAAGGGGGATCTTAATTTCTTTTTCAGAAGTAACCATGTCAATTGCAAAAAGGGCTGCTTTTGCATTCAGTGTATCGAATATCGTTTCCACGGCAAGCAAGTCGACACCACCATCTATGAGCCCTTTTGCCTGTTCAGCATATACATCTGAAAGCTCATCAAAGGTTATGGAACGGAATCCGGGATTATTCACATCAGGTGATATAGATGCGGTTTTGTTTGTAGGTCCAATGGAACCGGCAACAAATCTTGGTTTATTCTGATCCCTGGAAGTAAATATATCAGCTGCTTCCCTGGCTAACCTGGCAGCCTTAACATTCATTTCATATACAAAATCTTCTGTATGGTAATCACTCTGGGAGATCCGGTTTGCATTGAAAGTATTTGTTTCAATAATATCAGCGCCGGCCTCAAGATACATTTCGTGAATTTGCCGGATAACATCAGGGCATGTGAGGGTCAAAAGTTCCATATTCCCCTTCAGATCATAGGGATAATCCCTGAAACGTTCACCACGATAATCAGATTCCGATAACT
>CAZRHW010000590.1:0-2587 GCA_964599785.1 uncultured Bacteroides sp.
GACCTTTGGGTTATGAGCCCAACGAGCTACCACTGCTCCACCCCGCAGTATTTATAAATTCCAGTTTGCAAATGTAAAGGAACTTAACAGAATCTCAAAGGATTTTATGCTTTAATTTATTTTGCCGGATCTCCATAAAATATACCACGGCCATGAGTACCGACATACACCCTCCCGTATTTTTTCGGATCACCTGTGATATGAAGCAACAATCCCCATTGGTGCTGATCGTCATTGATACGTACCCAATTCATTGCGATATCGTCGGAACGGAAGATGCCCCTCACTCCGTTAGTTACACCTATCAGGTACAATGATGGATAATTGGTGCCGGGTGCCCCTTTACCGAATCCGAAAGCATGAATTTCCCGGACATTGTCCAGTTTCGAAAAGGTCTTTCCGGTATCGTTTGAGTGATAAAGCCCGTCAAATGCGGCAATCCAAAGATCTCCTTCTTTGCCGGGTGCTGAATAAATACGATCCTGTCCACCCCGTGAGTCACCACGATTTCTGTTTTGCTGCGGTAAGCCTCCGGGCAGATCCATGGACTGTTCATCAAAATTTTCTCCTCCGTTTGAACTGATATAAAGTTTGCCATTGAACAGATCCATTGCGTAAAACTTTTCCGGATTAACACGGTCTGCAATGACGCGGGTGTTATTTGGAATACCATTACATTCAGCCCAGCTTGCACCATTATCATGAGTATAGTAAACAGGTAACAACTGAGGTGTGCGGCCTGAACCGTATCTGCCACGAATGGGATCAGGAGCCCAGATCCATGTTATTCCATCGGAAGAGACAGCTATATGTCCGAGCATGCTTTCGGGGTTGGGCATTGATGGGGCAGGCTGCCAGGTTTTACCGCCATCGGCAGAATATCCGATATTTTTCCCGGGATTATCATTTGTTGCTCTTCCAACGCGGACGATGATATCAGGATTGTTTTCAGCACAAGCCAGGCCATTCGTATTACCAAACCGCGGGTTGTCGAAATTTCCCTCCGGGGCGGGTTGATCCAGGTCCCAATGTACAGAACCCCCGTAATCCCCGATTGCGGTGATCAGGTGTGCTCCTTTCGGAGGGCTGAGCAAGTCAAGCGCAACAGTCTCTTCGATTCCCGGGCTCATCACACTCCATTTCGTTGGCCTGCCGTTGTCCATGTCAGTCAGGTTGAATGTCTCATGCCCTCCATACCCGGTGGTAAACATAGCGTGGTTAGGATCGGCGGGATCAATTTCAATATCGAATAACCAGTGAATTCCGGTGTGTGCAGTATATGGTGCGAGGGAAGCGTCGATCGTTCCACCGCTGCCGAATACCTGTTTCCATGTTTTACCGCCGTCGACACTGCGAAAAATATCTTCACCATTTGCAAGTCCGTATCTGTGATAAGAGCTTACAATAACTACCTGAGGATTATGTGCATCAACCGAAACAGAAGCGTAGCCGAAAGCCCTGGTTTGGGGATCAGGTTTATCCGGTGTAATTTCAGTCCATACACCGGTCATTGTCTGATACTTCCATACTCCTCCGTTGGTCATTTGTGAAGGTCCGGGGGCATTGCCATAGGTGATGAACAACGTACCATCTGAAGCGAGCACGGCATGGGTAGGACGGTATTGTACCGGTTGTCCGGGAACGGGGTACCATGTTTTGCCGCCATCGGTACTGCGGAACAGGTTTTCACGGTTCATAAGCGATACACCAACATAAATAATTGTACTTCCTTTTCCGGATGATCCACTGTGCGGGTCAAAGACCGTAAAAATAATTCCGCTTCCCCGGTTCATCCTCCGCCAGCGCGAGATACTATCCTGATCCTGCATACCGACAGGCGGATTTTCAGTTATATCAGGAAAACTCTCCACACGGTTCCAGGAAACCGCACGATCTGTGCTTTTCCATAATCCTGCCTGACGGGTGCCAAGATAAAGAATGTTCCCATCATTGGGATCGACAGACATACGCTCTCCGTTACCGCGGCCATCTTCATTGCCACCCATTTTGAAAGGAACATCTGTTCGCTGGAATGTCTGGCCGCGATCGTCAGATCGAAGGATTGCACCATCGGGTGTACGCGGATTGGTATAGGTGCCGCATGCAAGATAGAGCCTGTCGGGATCGGACGGATCGAGTGCAATGCTCTCAACGCCCATGAGATTCAGATCCTCGTATGATAACCAATCTAATAATGGTTCCCAGCGCAATGTTTGATCGTTTCTGCGATAGGCACCTCCCATGTCTGTCCGGCAGTAACAAACTCCCTTTACAGCCGGGTGAAAAATGATACCGTCCACAAATCCTCCTCCGACAATCTGGACGTTTTTCCAGTTATAAGGAACAGAGACAGTTTGCGGGGATTGATCATGCTGCGCTTCTGCTGTGATATGTATAACAGCAGTTAACAAAATTGCTGTAAGAACCGTTTTGAATGGTTGATTCATAACATAATTTTTTTGGAGATTTATGATTGTTCAAGTCATTTTATACAACAGGAGGCATTCTTTTTACCGGACTATTGTATTCATCAGGATAAATTGGATTCCAGATATCTATATATTTCTTACAAAGTAAATAAAATAAC
>CAZRHW010000591.1:0-2585 GCA_964599785.1 uncultured Bacteroides sp.
TCACCCAGAATGAGGCCTGCGGGAAGTGCAGTTTCGGGAGGATCGGGACCAAGCGGATGCTCGAGATCCTGGAGAAGATCACCACGGGGAAGGGAACCCCGGCGGACCTGGAGAACCTGGAGCAGCTGGCCGAGTGGACCCGCAAAGGGAGCCTGTGCGGGTTGTGCCGGACCGCCCCCAACCCTGTTCTCTCCACCCTGCAATACTTCAGGGAGGAGTATGAGGCCCACATCAGGGGCGAATGCCCGGCAGGCAGGTGCAGGGACCTGATCAGCTATGAGATCACCGACGACTGCATCGGCTGTACGCTCTGTGCCCAGGAGTGCCCTTCGGGCGCCATCGCCTTCAGGCCCCACGAGAAGCATGAGGTGGATCAGCAGCTGTGCATCAAGTGTGACGGCTGCAGGCAGGTCTGCCCCGAGAACGCGGTGATCACAAAATAGCGGCAGGGAACCATGGTAAAACTAAGGATCGATAACAGGGAGGTTGAGGCGGAGGAGGGAGCCGTGCTGATGGAGGTGATCCGGGCGACGGGCGCGGAGGTGCCCTCCATGTGTTACCTGGAAGGGGAGGAGCACTTCACCTCGTGCATGGTGTGCGTCGTGAAGGACCGGGCAAGCGGGAAGATCATTCCCTCCTGTTCCCTGCAGGCGGAGGAGGGGATGGATATCGTGAGCGGGGACCGGGAGGTGCTTGAGGCCAGGAGGATGGCCCTGGAACTGCTGCTGAGCGAACATGTGGGGGATTGTGAGGCCCCCTGCCAGGTCACCTGCCCGGCCCACATGAACATCCCCCTGATGAACCGCCTGCTGGCCAGGGGGGAATTCCGGGAAGCGCTGAAGGTGGTCAAAAGGGATATCGCGCTGCCCGCGGTGCTGGGGAGGATCTGCCCGGCGCCCTGCGAGGGCGCCTGCCGGCGTAAAACGATCGATCAGCCGGTTTCCATCTGCCTTCTGAAGAGGTTTGCCGGCGACCATGACCTTGAAGGGGACGATCCGTGGATGCCCCCGGCGGAGGATCCCACGGGCAGACGGGTGGCGGTCATCGGTGCCGGTCCGGCCGGACTGGCAGCCGCGTGGCACCTGTCGCTCATGGGCCACAGCTGCATGGTGGTGGACCGCAACGGGAAGGCAGGGGGAAGCCTCCGCAGGGAGGTGCCGGAGGAGGAGCTTCCGGAGGCGGTGCTCGACAGGGAGATCGGGCTGATCAGGAAGGCGGGGGTGGAGTTCAGCCTCAACGACCGGGTGGATGCCGCAAGGTTCGGTACATTGTCGCGGGACTTTGACGCCGTGGTGATCGCTGCGGGAAAAGGGGAGAGCGGGATGGCGGAGTGGCTCCCGGGGGATCTGAAAGGGGTGGAGGCTGACAGGAAGACATACCGCCTGGGCGATAGCGGCATTTTTGTGGTTGGAAGCGCCCTGAAACCGTCCCGGATGGCCATCAGGGCACTGGGACAGGGCAAGGAGTGTTCCTTCAGCGTGGACCAGTTCCTGAGGGGACGCCCAATGCAGGGTGAGAAGTTCAGGTTCAACTCCCGTTTCGGCAGACTGGTACCGGCGGAGTTTGCGGAGTACCTGAAGGAGTCCACGGCGGGCGAACGGTCCGAACCGGTGGACCCCGGGAAGGGGATGAGCGCTGACCAGGTGATGGAGGAGGCCGGTCGGTGCCTTCACTGCGACTGCCGCGACCTGGAGAAGTGCAGGCTGAGGATCTATGCCGGTGAGTACGGGGCTGACCAGAAGAGGTTCCAGCCGGGGGAGCGGAGCCTGTGCCGGAAGGTGGACCAGCATGACCTGGTGATCTTCGAGCCCTCCAAATGCATCAAATGCGGGATCTGCGTCAGGATCACGGAGCGCTACAGGGAGGAATTCGGTTTTACCTTTATTGGCAGGGGATTTGATGTGGTGGTGGATATCCCCTTCAACGAGCCGCTCTCCAGGGGACTGACAAGGGCGGCGGCGGAGGTGGCCGGTGCGTGCCCCACCGGGGCAATTTGTTTGAAAAATCAGTAAGTTAGTGGATTAGTAAGTTAATTGATGGACGGGATGAGGGTTTATTATTATGCAGGGATCTTCCTGTGGCTGGTGTGGGGCGGAGGGGTGGCCCGGGCCCAGCCGGGTGACTGCTGGGGGAATTTCAGGGGGGACCCCAGGCTGACCGGGGTGAGCAGGTCTGCCCTCCCGGACCGGCCCTCCCTGCTCTGGAATTTCAGTACCGGGGAAGGCATCATGGCGGCACCGGTGGTGTGCGATGGCGTGATCGTCGTGGGGACCGTCGGCGGCAGGCTGTTCGGGATCAATACCGACGGGACGCTGAAATGGAAGATCGTCACCGGGAACAGCATTGAGGCCCCCGCGCTGATCGCGGAGGGCGTGGCATATGCCGCGAACCTGGACGGTACCCTGTTTGCCGTCGACCTGGAGAGCGGGAACATCCGGTGGACCTACGCGACAGAGGGCCAGATCATGGGGGCACCCGCCCTCTACAGCTCCGGCAGCCGGAGCGTGGTCATGGCGGGCAGCTACGACTACTACCTCCACGGGGTCGACCCGGGGACCGGGAAGGGGCTATGGAAATATGAGACG
>CAZRHW010000592.1:0-2573 GCA_964599785.1 uncultured Bacteroides sp.
ATGTAGGCCTTCCGTCAACATGGTGATAAAATGCTTCGAAGATCCTTTTAAGGATATCATCGGCATAATCATCATCATTTCCATATTTTGGGGTCTTATAAATCAACTCATACCTTAGATTTTCATAACCTTTAAAATTTTTCTTCAGCATATCCAGGATTTTATCCATGCCTGCATTCTTTTTATCAAAAACATGGTATTTCAGCGCTGTTAAGCTGTCTGTCAGGCTTCCGATACCAACTCCCTGAATATAGCTTGTATTATACCTTGCACCACCGGCATTATAATCCCTGCCATTCATGATACAATCATCTATCAGAAGCGACAGGAAAGGTACAGGCATATCTGTTGCAAAGATCTGTTCAATAATATTGTTACCTTTTATTTTAATGTCAATAAAATGTTTCAACTGCTTTTCCCAGGCCTCAAAGAGCTCTTCGAATGTTTTAAATTTCACGGGATCCCCCGTTTTCAGACCGATCTTTTTTCCTGTAACCGGATCTATCCCATTATGAAGGGTGATCTCCAGTACTTTTGGCAGGTTAAAGTATCCGGTAAGAATATAACATTCAGTACCGAAAGCACCGGTTTCCACACAACCGCTTGCTCCTCCCCTTCTGGCATCTGTGATGGATTTTCCCTGTCTGGTCAGTTCTTTTATTATTGCATCTGTATTGAAGCAGGACGGCTGACCGAAACCCGTTTTAATGATTTCAATAGCTTTCATCACAAAGGTGTCGGGACTTTTTCTGCTGATCTGTATCATGGAACCTGGTTGCAGTATTCTCATCTCCCTGATCACATCAAGTATTATATATGTAAGTTCATTCACGCCATCCGAGCCGTCCTCTGTAACTCCTCCAAGATTGATCAGAGAAAAGTCAGTGTAGGTATTGCTTTCCTGTGCCGTGACACCTACCTTCGGAGGTGCCGGATGATTATTAAACTTGATCCAGAATGACTGAAGAAACGCTACTGCCTTTTCTTTTGTCAGGGATCCTTCTTCAAGCCCCCTGACATAGAATGGATAAAGATGCTGATCCAGCCGTCCCGGATTAAATGAATCCCACGGATTGAGTTCGGTTATGACCCCGATATGAACAAACCAGTAGTACTGAAGCGCTTCATGGAAGGTGCGTGGTGCATTTGCCGGTACATGACGGCACACAGCAGCCATTTCCTTCAGCTCTTTCCTCCTTTTTTCTCCTTTCTCTTTTTCAGCCAGCTTTTCAAGTTTCTTTTCATGCCTTTTTGCAAACATGATCATGGCATCTGCGGCGATATCCATAGCTTTGAGCTCTTCATATTTCTGATAAGCTGCCGGGTCATGAAAGAAATCAAGGGCATCCAACCCGGACCGGATATCTTCCCTGATATCAAGCATTCCTTTTTTATATATTTTATCCCCAAGCACCGTATGTCCCGGTGCCCGCTGTTCCTGAAACTCGGTAAAAATACCCGCCTCATATGCATCGATCCAATCCCTGCTCATGGACCGCATGATCTTTTCACGATTGCTTTTACCTGTCCAGAAGGGTATGATCACATCTTCATAGGCCTTACGTGTTTGTTTATCAACCCTGAAAGAAACTTTTTGCCTGTTATGGAGGATATCAAGATCCTGAAGGCTATGAATGCATATTTCAGGATAAGTGGGTGTGGCTTTTGGTGCGGGCCCTCTCTCTCCTACTATGAGCTCGCCATCATTAATGCAGATGGTTTTATTACGCAGGATATGATGAAAACATAAGGCCCTTCTGACGGGTGCAGAAACCTCCCGGGCTTTTCCGCTTTTATAAAACTCCGTGACAAGCAAAGCCCTTTCTGCTGAAATACGGTTGATGGCCGCAAGGCTGTTTTCTCGCAATTTTTTTATTCTTTCGGTCATGATTAACCTCCGGTTTTTGTTAAAAATCCTGCTTTTTCGAAACGTGTCTTCAATTCATTCAATCCGGAGTCGGATGGCTTTTGAATATCCTCCATCCTGCTATCACGATTGAACCTCTCATATTTGCCACGGGCAAGATGATGAAATGGAAGGATATGTACTCCTTCAATATCCGGTAACTTAGAAAGGTAACTGATCATGCTGTTAATATGATTATCGTCATCATTGATCCCGGGCACCAGGGGTATACGAATAATTACATTTGCCCTGTTATCAAGAAGAAATTCAAGATTCTGAAGGATCTGTTTATTTGAGATACCGGTGTATTTAATATGCTGTTCATCATCCAGGTGTTTCAGATCATACAGGAACAGATCTGTATGAAGAGCTACATTCCTGATTATATCTTCCGAAGCAATCCCGCTTGTATCGACACATGTGTGGATCGAGCGTTTTCTGCATTCCTTTAATGCAGCAATAAGAAACCGATGCTGTAAAAGTGGTTCTCCTCCCGAAAAGGTAACTCCCCCGTCCGACTCTTCCATAAAGATCCTCTCTTTTTCTATCTCCTCCATCATCGTTGTCAGGGACATCCATTCACCTGCCTGAGCTGTTTCACAAATAACCTTTCCATCCAGTCTGGTTTCTTTCGTATAGTACTCAATTTCAGGATTTATTCCTTCAG
>CAZRHW010000593.1:0-2568 GCA_964599785.1 uncultured Bacteroides sp.
CCCGGCTGGAAAGTTGCACACTGCTTCCGCCAACGATGGAATGAATGTCCCGGCTTTCCAGACGGGACATTCACACTATCATTGCTTTGTGTAGATCCCGGTTTTTAGCCGGGACACAATACCTGCTGATATTACTTATTTAGCCATCTTATGCATACCGGTAGCATGGGATATCTTCCATCCTGTATCTTCAAGCTGAAGGAGATAGCTGTTGGTTGCATTAATCCTGAGCGTGTCATCGGTAGAAATGACGTAAATTTGGTCAAAAATTCCCATTACAAGAGCCAGGTCGCGATCCAGTACAATAACATGAAAATCAGGAAATTCGAAATGAATAAACTCTTTAATATTACCTAAAGATTTATCCACCATTTCCTTAACAGTATCTCCACCAATAGTTATTACGCCATCCATAATCATGGAAAAATTCTCGTCGAGCTTGTAATGAGATAATAATCCTTCAAAGTCAAGGGCACGTATTTCAGCAGTAATAGTATCGAATAGTTCAGTAATTGTGGCTTTGATCTCAGCCTTCTCTTCAGGAGTAATCGGTTGCTTAACCGTTGTACAGGCAGAAAGGAATACAAAAGAGATTAAGATAATGATTAGTGATCTCATAATTATAGTTTTATCGGTTAGTTTATTGAAGGTTAATTGTCTTATTAAACACTTTTCGGTATAGGATTGGTTTGAATATTTAAATATAAATCAATCTGTTATATATAGCAAAAAAATGTTACAGGTTTGGGAATAATCAATAGAACAGGTAGAACATAAAAAGCCCCAATCGGATGGTTGAGGCCTAATATTTTAATCTTACAATTTCAAATTTATTCTCAGACGCAATGTATCACCTGATCATACTTCTTTTTGCCAGTTCTCTGATTTCAGCATTTTCAAGGGTTTGCTTTTCATATCCTGATAGTGCAGCATTAATCATGGCCAGGCCGAATTCATCCGCCTCAACACACATAGATTTAAGATAACCACATTCCCACCTCTTCCGGACTCAACCCCTTTAATCCCAGCTTATTCTTCTTATTATACCCATTCAAATCATTTGCCAGCTTACCTGGCTTCTCCACCTCCTTTAACTTTTCTATCGTGGTATATCCCAACTCCTGCAATACTGGTATCCATTCTTCCGGAACACCTAAAGCAATATATTCCTCCTTTTTACTTTCTACTTTTGCCTTTTTACTTTCCTCCTTCATCTGCGGGAAGAAAATTACATCCTGAATTGAGGAGGAATCCGTCATCAGCATAACCAGCCGGTCGATACCTATACCCAGCCCTGCCGTTGGCGGCATCCCGTATTCAAGCGCACGGAGAAAATCTTCATCCATGACCATGGCTTCTTCGTCTCCTCTTTTACCGAGGCTTACCTGTTCTTCAAATCTCTCCCGCTGGTCGATCGGGTCATTCAACTCTGTAAATGCGTTGGCAAGTTCTTTTCCATTGCAGATGGCCTCAAAGCGTTCTACCAGTCCCGGTTTTGACCTGTGCTTCTTGGCCAGTGGTGACATCTCAATAGGATAATCCATGATGTATGTTGGTTGGATAAGGTTTTTCTCAACTTTTTCACTGAAGATCTCATCGATCAGCTTTCCCTTTCCCATTGTTTTATCGATACTGATACCGATTTTTTGGGTAGTTTCTATCAGGGCAGCTTCATCCATTCCGGAAATATCGATACCGGTGTAAATTCTTATAGCTTCATACATGGTCATCCTTTTCCAGGGTCGCTTGAAATCGATCATATTCTGACCGACTTTAACTTTTGTATCTCCATAAAGATCCAGTGCCACCTTTTCAATCATCTCCTCCACAAGCTCCATCATCCAGATGTAATCTTTGTAGGCAACATACAATTCAACCTGCGTAAATTCAGGATTATGAAACCTGTCCATTCCCTCATTCCTGAAATCTTTGGCAAATTCAAATACACCCGGGAAGCCACCGACAATAAGCCGTTTCAGGTAAAGTTCATCGGCAATTCTGAGGTATAACGTCTGGTCAAGTTTATTGTGATATGTGGTGAATGGCCTGGCAGCAGCCCCTCCATAGATGGGCTGGAGAACGGGAGTTTCTACTTCAAGATATCCTTTGCTGTTTAAGAAATTTCTCATTGAATCAATGATACGGGTTCTTTTAATGAAAACATCACGGACATCTGGATTGACGACCAGGTCGACATACCTTTGCCTGTAGCGAATCTCAGGATCCGTGAATGCATCGAAAACAGTCCCGTCTTTTTCCTTCACGATTGGTAATGGGCGGAGAGATTTAGCAAGCAGTTTAAGCTCCTTCACATGTATCGTGGTTTCTCCCATTTGAGTTTTAAAGACAAATCCACTAACACCAATGATATCCCCTATATCAAGATGTTTTTTAAAAATGGTATTGTACATGGTTTTATCTTCATCCGGGCAGAGATCATCCCTCCTGACATAAATCTGTATCCTTCCATGTTCGTCCTGTATTTCAGCAAAAGAGGCATTTCCCATAATCCTGCGGCCCATTAAACGTCCGGCTATTTTAACATCAGGAAAATTGGGATTTTCCGCA
>CAZRHW010000594.1:0-2545 GCA_964599785.1 uncultured Bacteroides sp.
CATGGAAGATAATACTCTTCAAAAACAAAATCCCCAGGTGATATCCTATTTAACTTTAAGAAAAGCCGTAGGTATACTTGGCATTACATTTCCTGTAATAGTTGTGGTCGGATCGATAGTCTTTGGCGGATGCGAAGGGATTCAGAGCTCTATCAGTTGTTATTACCATACCAATATGAGAAACATTTTTGTCGGCATTCTTTGTGCCATTGCTTTATTCTTATTTGCTTACAAGGGTTACGATAAAAGAGATGACATTGCGGGTGACCTGGCATGCCTTTTTGCCCTTGGTGTCACCTTCTTTCCAACATCAATTCCAGAATCTATCATACCTTGTATTCCATATCCTTATGAGAATCGAATAATAAGCTCAATCCATTTTATCTCGGCAGGAGGGTTTTTTCTTGTTATAGCATACTTTTCGATCTTTCTGTTTACAATAAAGGATCAGAATCCCACTAAAATGAAGTTAAAAAGAAACAAGCTTTACCGGATTTGCGGCTATATCATACTGGCCTGTATTCTTTTGATAGCAGTTTATTCCACCTGCCAGAGATTTAACTGCTGTCAGGGCCTTCAAAAATTTGATCCGATATTCTGGCTTGAGACACTGGCTTTATGGGCATTCGGAATATCCTGGCTGACAAAGGGAAAAACTATTTTTACTGATAAATAATTAACCGAAAGAGCCTCCCTGAAAAATTATTTTCCATCATGGTACGTAATGCATCATCCGGTCCTTCCCGATCTTGAAACGGCGGATACTGTGGAAATAGGTTTAATTACGCTGAAATATAATAAAGTAATGATTTATCGAAACCTGCATAATACAGATCAAATCCTCCCAGCCCGCCCGGACGGTTCGAGGAAAAAATGAGCAGGTTCTGAAAGAATCCTTCTTCAGACTTAAAGATGATCAATGGCCTGTATTCATCGTATTCAGTATTAATAATGGCACCAAAATTCACCGGTGATGACCATTCATCTCCATTATACAGAGAATAATACAGGTCGAACCCACCATATCCTCCCTCCCTGTCGGATGTAAACACCATTAAATTATCCTTCACATACGGACATTTATCATCTGCTTCACTCGATAATATCTGTACCCTGGTTATTGTAACTTCCTCAGCCAGGTCGACCAGGGAATGGTCAGGTGCAACAACACTGAAAATATCAAAATCACCGTTTCTGTCGGATGTAAAATACATTATCTCTTTATCTTCAGATTCGGTCATGATGGTTGGGTAAGCATCATTAAAATCAGAATTTATATTGCTCATGTTTATATGATCCCTCAGTATAATATCTTCCTGATGGTATTCATGATAATAATAACAATAGATATCAAGATCCCCGTTGCTGTCATTTGCATAAAAGAACCTTGTATGTGTTTCAATCGTTGTTATGCCACCGGAATGACGATCGGGATCAGACCAAGACTGGGTAACACCATTAACTTTCAAATAAGGGCCTAACTCATTATAAGCAGAATTTATATCATCCAGGCTACAATTGACAATACTGCCATGGTCATCATAGCTAAAGATTATCCCGGAACCATCGCAGGAGTTGAATTCAAAATTCCCATTCATTAAGTCAGCTGACAATTCACACTCAAAAGAGATAAAGTCGTAATTATCTCCCTGACTATTCCGGTTGGTGGAAAAGATAAGTCCAAAGTTAGTCCTGGCAATTGGTTCCACAACCATTGCATTATAATCATCATACATTGAATTGACTGTATAAAGGTTTTGCGGCTCGGGGGGAATAAGTGCTCTGTCAAAATTCAATCTGTCAGGTTCCATGCAGTCATTCAGGGCCGGCAACAAGCACAGGATAATAATCAATATGTTCCGGAACGGTTTCATTTTTCCTTCCTGGTAAGGTTCATGTAAATACCGATATTTATATTTTGATATCTCACCGGCAACCAGAATTTACCTTCTATACTCGTGTCATCAGAAAAATAGTAACTTGTTACATTCATCCGGTAGCTCAGGCTTATCCCGTACCTTTCTGTCACATTATAGCTGGCTTTCAGTGTAATCCCAGTAATAATGCGTTTGCCGAAAGATTTCTCTATAGTATTTATCTCACCATAAGTACTGCTTGTCACCAACAGTGCCGGATGCTGCGATACAGAATAGCCAATCCAGGGAATGAACATGATATCTGTTTTATATTTCACCGGTATTTTAATTATAAAACCGCATGTGGCCCTGGCTATCTGGTAGATGCCTGCTGTAACAGAAATCTCCTGATCGGTGAGGATTTCCCTGTAGAAATTCTCATATTGCTTCCTGTCAAATCCCAGGCATGCATATCCTGTATTCAGACTGTAGCCAAAATATTTGCCGGCGTAACGGAGGAAGTCAACTTCAATATTTCCTCCTGTTGAAGCAAAACCAGAATGGCTGTATTCAAAAGTATTTTTTGCAAAATCAGAATAGGGAATTGTTATGCCCGCATCTATCCCCAAGATGTTTTTTTTCAGATTATTCTGGGCAAACAGGCAATCCCTTCCTAATAGAAGCAATAC
>CAZRHW010000595.1:0-2543 GCA_964599785.1 uncultured Bacteroides sp.
GGATTTATCAGGTAATAGTTTTATTGAATAAGGACTTTGTAATCTGGGTGGCTGTAGCCTTTATCATTGCCTGTCCCGTTGCCTGGTTTGCAATGAATAAATGGCTCCGGAATTTTGCATACAGAACAGAACTGGGCTGGTGGATATTTGCACTTGCCGGGATCATAGCACTGGTCATCGCTTTATTAACTGTCAGCTGGCAGAGCTGGCGTGCAGCTACGAGAAACCCGTCGGAAACGTTGCGGTATGAATGAAATATTTGCCATTGGGTTGCCAATTAAATTTTTAATGGACTCAATCCGGACAAACAATTAGTAAAGTTTTCAGCGAAGAAAAGAAGGCAAAGGCTAAGGCTAAGGGATGGAAGGTGCAAGGTATGAAGGTGAGAAAGTTCTGCCGGTTGCCAATTTTATCTGCCGGATCCACCGTTTGGTGGAGAAGGCAGGCCGCAGTTGTCCCTTCCTGGGATGCAACAGAAAAGTCCGGTTGTTAACCGGACATATTCCAGTATCATGGAGAATAACAGAAAAGTCCGCCTGTTCCGAATACTCGGGGGTTTCCAACCGGATACATTCTATGCCGTCAGATGATACAGAAAAATCCGCCCGATTGCATGACCGCAGGTCGGTCAGGGTTTCCAAACGGACACATTCCAGAGCGTAGAAGTTGATTCGGAAAAGGGGCTATGTCATAACTATTTTTTCACGCAGAGACCGCAAAGAAAGCATCAAGTCCGCAAAGTAAAGATATCTGCTAATCAACACTTTGCGATCTTTGCGTTAACTTTGCGAACTTTGCGTGAAGCCTTTAATTGAAGTTGTGACACACCCCCTAATATTTCCTTATTCCTGCACTATTTCCACTTTCCGGCAGAATAATCTGCCCATCATGCAGACTTTTAGTTCTGCTGTTCTTTTTTCGCCTGATGTATTGTTCAGGTATTTAACAGCAAGCATTGTTTTATTTACCCTGGTGGCTTCAATCCAGGGGTTTTCACAGGAAACGTTCCAAAACATACGGGATTTAACCTCCAGCCAAACCAGGCCGGAATCTGAAGAAACATTTATGCTGTTTATGTCAGCTATTGGGTAAACAGGTGCTGCATCCTGTGTCACCTGTATCATCTGAAGTTCTGTTGTGTCAGATACTGTAAATGAAATATTTGCAGTCCGGCCTTCGTAAAAAAGGTTCTCATTGCATAATACATCCAGATTGTTTTCTGTTCTTTGAAAAGTCAGCCAGTCAGCATCAGATTTAACATCCCAGTTGAGGGTGGAAAAAAGTATTATTCCGGTTCTACTCTTATCAGATATCAATTTAATCGACGCTGGGTAAGCTGCAAAGAAATTATTTGAGAAACAGTCGGCGGCATGATGCAATTCCGGTACATCGAAATAATCTCCGAAATATCTTAACTGCATGAGATGTTTTTTATGGTAACCTCCCATGGTGGTATTATGAAGGCAATAATACGAGAGATCTTTGTCGGGGCAATTCCACTGAGGGTAATTATCCACAATGGATTTAATTCCTGATTCAAGTAATGCCCGGGCAAAATCATCCCCGGTAATCGTGTAATAACACCATATACCCCATAGTCCGGATACCATTCCATTAAATACATGACAAAATCTTGAGGAGGGGTATTCTTCCAGCCAGTAATAACCCTTCTCATCCACACCAATGCAGTAATAACCTCCTGAATTTCTGTATATTGTAGTAAAAATTCCGTGAGCACCGTCTAAATATTTTTGTTCATCCGTAAAATAATATCCCAGGGATAATGCTGATAGTGCAAGACCTTGTGCCATACCTGATATCCATCCGGCAGGAAGCTGTTCACGATCATGCTTGAAACTGAATTCATAGTGTAAATAGTAATTCGAATCGCAGTTATCCAGCAGCCAATTTAAATTGTTCTCGAATCCCTTAAAACTCATCGTGTCTTTACTTTTCATATATTCATCATAAAAGGCAAAAACCGTATGACAGGTGGTGACAGGATTCCTGTGATCACCGGAAGAATAATGTACTCTGGGAATTAAGTTGGTATCAAGCAGCTTCGTGTTAATAAGGCATTTATTATAATAGTGCATTCCGGAATTGCGAAATGTTGCCGAAAGTGAATCCAGGTTATCCAGGGGGTAGCGTTTTAAGAAATTTGAGTCGGGATCAATAGCAAAATCATAAAAGTCATCCCCGCCTAGTGAGATATCCGGATTCCAGTTCACATGTAAGATGGGCCAGGCACAGGCTAAGGATACATTACCATTGATTTTCTTTGACTCATGAGCATTTATATAACCGCTGCTTAAGTTTTCTGTAAGGATATAATTTTGCTGATACAACTGAACCAGCAGGAAATATTTTCCGGCATCCAGATGATCAAACTGATGAACGATGGTATCTTCAGATATTACTACCTGCTTTATAATACTGTTATCGTTATCATACAGGATTAGTTTTGTAGAATCAACAGGAATTCCAAGGGAGGTTATTGGAGTTAAGATCAGGTTAAAAATAATTTCCCCTTCTCCTGCATA
>CAZRHW010000596.1:0-2532 GCA_964599785.1 uncultured Bacteroides sp.
TATGAAGACAATAAACTGGCAGTCGTCGACAGCACGATCTATATCAATGGTGAAAAAGCCGATACCTATACTTTCAAGATGGACTATTATTACATGATCGGAGACAACCGGCATTATTCGTCTGATTGCCGGTACTGGGGATTTGTTCCGGAAGATCATATACTGGGGAAACCCAAATTCATATGGTTGTCACTTGATAAGGATAAAAAATTTCTTGGTAAGATCCGGTGGAAAAGGATGTTTATGTCAACAGACAAACTTTGATTTCCCTTAAAACGGAAAATCCTCTTCTATAACCGGTTGTTCAGGTTCTTCCTCCTCAGGCTTCAGGGCAACCTGGTGTTCCTGGTGACCGTCTACATAAATCGCCCTGAAAGGCCTGGTCGGACAGGCATGTTCACAAGCTCCGCATCCCACACATATTTCCGGCGTTATTTCAGGAATGGTAAGTTCTTCAATGAATGGAACCATTTTAACGGCCTGGGTGGGACAATGCTCCGAACATGAACCGCAGGCGGTATGATCAGTATAAACAACACAATTTTCAAGGATCAGGTTTACCTGTCCGATCTGAACGGTTTTCTTGGCTTCTGCCGATAATGAAAGGATGGCTCCTGTCGGACATACCCCGCTGCAAATGACACAATCGAAATTGCAGTAATTCGTCACATAATCCATATGAGGTTGCATCATCCCGGTTAATCCATATTCAAGAAAGGAGGGTTGTAAAACTTTTGTCGGACAGGCACTGACACATAAATGACATGCCGTGCAGGTCGACGTGAAATGTTCTATTCCAAGCGATCCGGGGGGTGTGACTGCAAAATGCTTTTCGGGCTCTATCTCTGTGGGTTTTTTATTATGGGGCACATCCTGAGCTTTTAAGGATCTTCTCGATCCAAGCGTGCCTAACAATAATAATCCAATGGCTGAAACCATCTTCCTCCTGCCCTGATCCATTTCAGAGGAAATGGCTGTATGCTGCCCGGGAGCCACATACTTTATGGCATCCTCAGGACAAACACTGATACAGTTATAACACCCGACACACCTCGAAAAATCAACTGACAGATTTTTTATGCTGATACAGGTAGATTTACATGCAAAACCACATTGACCACACTTCGTACACAGGCTTTCATTGATCCTGATCCGGAATACCGATATCCGGGATAAAAGCCCCAGGAGCGCACCAACCGGGCAGATCGTGTTGCAATAAAGCCTGCCCTGCCTGAGCGACATCCAGATGATCAGGATCAGGATAAAAACCGGGAAAATATAAGTTACAACACCGGCAAATGATATTTCTTCAGGGTAAAGTATGAAAACGTTCATTTTTGTAAGGATCCATGAACCGGCATTGTTCAATCCAATGTAAACGGGTTGCAACAGATCCGATACAATCCGCCCGAAATTGCTAAACGGATCCAGCAGACCTATAAAAAAAACTGTTCCTGCCAGGTAAGCAATAACCGGTAAAGCAAGAAAAGGATATCTTAAATAATTCACCGGTTTTGAAAACCTGTACCTGAATTTCTTTTTTATTCTTTTCCTTACCCATAAAACGAGGTCCTGTAAAATTCCTAAAGGGCATAAAGTTGAACAATAAACCCTTCCAAATAAAAATGTCAGGACCAGGATAATGATAAATCCGATAGCTGAGATACTCAAAACAGAAATAAATTTTAACAAAGAAGGAATGAATTGCAGCCAGGTGACAGCATCGTAGAAAAAATCCGGTAATAATTTCCTGAAATCAAGAAAGATAAAAGTCATTAAAAGGAAAAAGACCAGGGCAACAATAATCCTGATCTTCTTTAAATGAACCTGTTTCATTAATCAAACGGTTATTCTGTTGATCGAAAGGCTTGCCAGATCTGATATGCCTACGCCCATTTCATTGGCAATGCGAATGTGGCCTATCTGTTCCGGTTCCTTCCCGAACAGTTTGGCTGCCGCAGCATCGGCGGCAACAATATCTTCTGAAATAATCAGTGATTTCATTTCGACAACATCAGACAGAGATACACCTCTCGGACCGTTCCTTTTCATAACCCTGTAGGCATCAACAACATTTAAATCCGGCCTGATCTCTGACGCAAAATCAGCTATGCACTGGTGGAGATCGTTTCCATGCCACCACTGCCGGTCCCACATTGCTCCCATCAGGTTCTTCATGGAAATAGTCAGGGTAGAGCCACCATGGCTTTTCAGGATCGGCACATTGATAAACACATCCGATTCAAGGATCAGCTCATGAACCTTATCGGACTTCAGCTTCCTTCCATTCTTTATGGTTACTTGATGATAGTATGACTCACTGTTGCCACTTACAACCTTCGCACCTGCATCTTTTGCAGCTTTTTCGATCCCGCTGTTACTGTATGTCCTGGTCCATTCGTTAATGGTGTGGTCAAAAACATAAACGGTCTTTGCCCCGGCCGATAAGCAATGTTCAATAATTCTGGCTACAAGTTCAGGATTTGTATTTCCACCACGCTCGGGCGTTGTATCCCATCCGATATTCGGTTT
>CAZRHW010000597.1:0-2523 GCA_964599785.1 uncultured Bacteroides sp.
TTGTTAACCTGGATGAAAACAATCAGCCCCTGGTTCTCACCACATTACCTGATCCGATCCCGGCTGAACATGAAGTGCAGTTAAAAGTTACTGCATGTGGTGTTTGTCATACTGAGCTGGATGAGATTGAAGGGAGGACCCCCCCGCCGGAACTACCGGTGATCCCGGGGCACCAGGTTGTGGGAATAGTTGAGAAAACAGGTAAGCACACAAAACATCTGGGGATTGGTGACAGGGTGGGTGTTGCCTGGATCTGGTCTTCATGCGGGGAATGTGATTTTTGCATGGAAGGAAATGAGAATTTATGTTCTTCATTTAAGGCAACAGGCCGGGATGTTCATGGTGGGTATGCTGAGTACATGACTGTTCCGGAAGATTCCGCTTTTCATATCCCGGATATATTTACCGATTTTGAGGCAGCACCACTGCTCTGCGCAGGAGCTATCGGTTACCGTTCGCTGAAACTCGCAAACCTCAAGAATGGACAGAATCTTGGGCTGACCGGCTTCGGTGCTTCAGCTCATCTTGTGCTGAAAATGGTCAGGCACCGTTATCAGGATACCAGCATATATGTATTTGCCAGAAGTGAGAAGGAAAGAGTATTTGCAAAAGAACTTGGGGCGGCATGGGCAGGGGATACAGAGGAATTACCACCGGAATACCTGGATTCTGTCATCGATACGACTCCTGTATGGAAACCGGTAGTTGAGGCAATGAGGAACCTCAAACCGGGCGGACGGCTGGTGATCAATGCCATACGCAAAGAAGACAGGGACAAGGAATACCTTCTTAACCTCGATTACACGGAACACCTGTGGATGGAAAAGGAGATCAAAAGTGTCGCGAATGTAGCCCGGAGTGATGTCAGGGAATTCCTGGATCTTGCAGCAGAAATTCCCATAAAACCTGAAGTTCAGCTTTACAGGCTGGAAGAGGCAAACATAGCATTAATGGAGCTTAAGAACAGGGAAATTCGTGGAGCAAAGGTTTTGAAGATTGGCTGAATAATCATTGAAATAGTCAGTATTTTCTTAAAATGTTTTGATTCCAGAGAATTTTAAAATATTTTTACTAAAACTACATAATTCAAACCTCAAAATTATATCAATTATGAAGAAGGATAAAAAATCAGAAATCAGCCGCAGGGAATTTCTTGGTAATACGGCCAAAGCTGCTGCCGTGTTCACTGTTATCCCAAGCCATGTGGTAAGCGGTCTGGGCTATAAAGCTCCGAGTGACAAACTGAACATTGCAGGTATAGGGATTGGTGGCATGGGTGCGACCAACCTCAGAAATCTGAAAAGTGAGAATATTGTTGCACTGTGTGACGTTGATTGGCATTATGCAGGACGTGTTTTCGACCAATATCCTGATGCCAAAAAGTACTGGGATTGGCGGAAGATGTTCGATGAGATGAAGGATTCCATAGATGCAGTGGTTGTTGCTACAGCCGACCATACGCACGCCATTACAGCTTCTACTGCGATGACACTCGGGAAACATGTTTACGTTCAGAAACCATTAACACATACGGTTTATGAATCCCGTCTGTTAACCAAGCTGGCGGCCAAGCACAAGGTGGCTACCCAGATGGGTAACCAGGGAAGTTCAGATGAAGGTGTCAGGCTGACATGTGAATGGCTCTGGGCCGGGGAGATAGGTGAAGTTACAAAAGTCGAAGCTTTCACCGATCGCCCGATCTGGCCGCAGGGACTTAATCGTCCGGCAGTGGAAGATCCGATACCTGAAACGCTGAAATGGGACCTCTTTATTGGTCCTGCACCGATGCGTCCGTATAATTCCATATACCATCCATGGAACTGGCGAGGATGGTGGGATTTCGGTACAGGCGCCCTGGGCGATATGGCGTGCCATATTCTTCATCCGGTATTTATTGGATTACGCCTTGGATATCCGGTTAAGGCGCAGGGCAATTCTACGTTGCTGCTTACCGATTGTGCTCCCAATGCCCAGTATGTGAGATTTACTTTCCCTGCCCGTGATGGTAAAGAAACCGATAAAATAAAATTCCCCGAGGTACAGGTATCATGGTACGATGGCGGTATCAAACCCTTGCTTCCCGATGGATGGCCTGCAGGTAAAGATATGAATGATGCCGGTGGAGGAGTTATTTTCCATGGAACTAAAGATAAACTTATCTGTGGATGTTATGGCAAAGATCCCTGGCTGCTTTCAGGAAGGGTTCCCGATGTTCCAAAAACCTTACGCCGTGTGGATGTAAGCCATGAGATGGATTGGGCGAATGCCTGCAAACAATCACCTGAAAACAGGACACAGATCGCTTCCGATTTCAGGGAAGCAGGTCCGTTCAACGAAATGGTGGTGATGGGTGTACTCGCTGTACGCCTGCAGGGATTGAACAAAGAACTGGAATGGGATGGAAAGGACATGAAGTTTACAAATATCTCCGATGATGATCAGATCAGGACCGTTATTGAAGATGGTTTCTCCATCCAGGATGGTCATCCGACCTTCAGGAAAAAATGGACCGATGCGACATCA
>CAZRHW010000598.1:0-2519 GCA_964599785.1 uncultured Bacteroides sp.
ACAAAATTCGAAAATCGAAATAAAGACGAAATAAGAAACTTGCGAAACAGATAAATGTAATTTCGTGTTTCGATTTTGTTTCGAATTTCTTCTTTCGAGTTTCGATTCTGTTTCTTATTTCGTGTTTCGAGTCTCGATTCTATTTCGAATTTCTTCTTTCGAGTTTCGTTTTTCACCCACGTATTTCCTCAAAAAACGGCGTTTTCTGCTCCTCAACACATTTCGCAGCATACAAATACATCGCAGCCGACCAGGTCTGCCAGTCCTGTCCGCATGGTGTCCCATCCTGGGCTTTGAACCATTCATTGAAACCAAAAGAGAGATTCTCATCCCTGGGTATTTTATTGATTCTGGTCAGAGCAAAAAGTTTTTTTTCAGCAAGTTTGTACCTTCCTGCTGCAACAAGGGCTGCGATATAAAATCCACATATGAATGGCCAGATACCACCATTATGATATTCACCCGGCTGGTTAAATTCAGCATACCTTGGACGCCAGTCGGGATCTTCCGGCATGATATACGGAAACAGATTTGGTGGCAGATCCACACCAAGATCACCATTCTTTTGCATCTGGTCACTATGCACTTCAATCCAGTGAATAATTTCTTCTGTTCTTGTTGGTGCTGAAATACCTGAAAGAATCGCCAGGCTATTGCCAAGCAGGTCGAACCGTTCACTGCTGTAGATCTTATACGACCACAATGCAAAATAGGGCTTATGACGGATCATCAATCCTTCCGGGACATGCTGAGGCTTTATCCTGCTGGATATTGTAAAATAATCCATGGACTGGTGCAGCTTATCAGCTCTTTCATAAAAGCCTAGAAGGCGTAAGTAACTGTAAACAATGGTATTCACATAAAGGCCGAAGCCCATCACCCATTGTTCATCGCGCCAGTCGGTGGTAGGCTGTTGTGCCACCAGCACGCGGTCTGCCGGGCTCTGGTATGCCATCCATGTGAGGGATTTGCGAACCTCTTCTTCCAGGAAATCCTTTTCACCCGTTAATTTCCTGAAAATGCTCACGGCCAGCAGGAAAAGTGGTGTCGTATCACTCGCCCCCCTGTCATGCCTGTCGTGAACCAGCGAAGGAATGTGGCCATGCTCAGTCTGATTCTTTGCCAGTGTCTCCAATACTTTTCTATGACTCTTTATCAGCTCCTTATTTCCCGAGACAGCAATTCCCAGTGTGGCAATCATCAGATCGCGTGTATAGGGTTCAGGATAACCCCATCCCGCAGTTCTTGGCAACCCTTGAAAAGGACCATGTGCATTATGAATCAGAACTTCAATTGCTGACTGCTTCGCCTGTGCGATTTCTTCCCTTGTCTTAGTATCCATGGATAAAATATTATATCATGAAATGTGTCCGGTTAACAACCGGACCTTTCTATTTTGCCCATTGTGTTACAACTGCCGATCGGCAATCCTGCCTACCGGCAGGCAGGCGGCAGAACTTCACACCCAATACCCAAACACACCGATTCACAAATTAACTGATTCACAAACCCTGCCCACACTCACACTCAAACACACTAATATACCGATTTACTAATAAACTAATTTACTATTTATCTTGTTCGAAATGTTAATTTCGTACAATACTCGTGACTCCTTACTCCATACCCTATTCTATCCCGAGCCTTTCCCGGACAATCTCCACAAACCGCTGTGCCACGACCCGGTAATCAAATTTTTTCACCACATGATCCCTGCCTGCTTTACCCATTTTTTCACGCAGATCAGGTTTGCTCATAAGTTCCATCAGATAGTCAGAAATATCATAAATGCTTGCGCGGTAATCTACTGTCCGTGGATTCTTGAATACAACCCTGTGTTTTTGCTCATAGCCTGCCTCGCCATCAAGTATTGCTTCCCTGATCACGACTTCCTGGGCAATGCCGGCCAGAAAAGCGGTTTTACCATGAATCAGGGTATCGAGCATTCCCATCCCTTTGATTCCTATCACAGGTTTCCCGCATGCTCCTGCCTCAACCTGCGGCATTCCGAAACCTTCGAGCCTGGATGGTGCTGCATAAATATCACATGCTCCTACCAGGTATGGCATGAAATTTCTGGAAATCACATTGGTCGTATATGTAACATTCTTATCTATTCCAAGTTGTGTAGCCAGATTAAGGTCAGCGAGGTTCTGGGCCTCTGTCCTTGGCTGAGGCCAGACTTTACACACATATTTCCAGTCAGGAGCCCTGGTATCTATCAAGGCAAGCGCCTGCATCACCTCCTGTGCACCTTTTGAAGCAGCATCACCCCCCACAGTCAGAATCATGATCTGCTCAGGAGATACTCCAAGTGATTCCCTGACCGCAGATACTTTAAGATCAGATTTATCCCGGGGGATGAATGAATCGGTATCACAACCGACCGGCAATACCTCGATAATATCTTCCTTTATTCCATCACGGACGTACATCTCTTTCACCCAGCTCGAAGTAACAAGGATCAGTGGAAGAGAATTGAGAACCTCATGGTATGCTCCAATATAACCATCTGCAAC
>CAZRHW010000599.1:0-2505 GCA_964599785.1 uncultured Bacteroides sp.
GGGGGTTAGGGGGAGAGTCATGCAAAACATCATCCCTTTAAATAATCTAATCGTAATTTTAACTGAAACTGATATGTTTTTTTTAATGAATTCAGCGTTCAATTTTGTGCATTTTAAGATTGCATTTTCATTGGCCGGTGAGGGTAAAAATCAGAGGTGAAAATTTTAACAGATATTTAATACTTCAGATGTTAATTTTATGTTAATAAAGTGCCTGATTTTTAGGGAGTTTTTGTTAAAAATGTCATCAAAAATTACTATCTTTGTAAAAGATTTATGATGTTAGCGACCTGGTCTATAAATAGTTGATTATCAGTAATATAACGATTATTCAAATAAATCGGGAAAATACATCAGGAACATCAATCGGGAAGGCGAAGGAAATAATCCTGCGTAAGATAAAAATCACCCAAAAATTTAAGGATTTTCGTCTGTCAGACATGAGCATTTGATGTTCGTTAAAAAGGAATTATGGACAGGGAAGAGAAAATAATATTTGATATGAATGTTGCAGAAAATGGTGGTACCACGGCTTATTCAGCCGAAAATATTCAGGTACTTGAGGGACTTGAAGCAGTCCGGAAGAGACCTGCGATGT
Source organism: uncultured Bacteroides sp. (assembly GCA_964599785.1). Lineage (GTDB taxonomy): Bacteria > Bacteroidota > Bacteroidia > Bacteroidales > SM23-62 > LJUQ01. Next base: position 599 of record CAZRHW010000599.1, read on the forward strand.
ACATCGGAGATATCAGTACAAAAGGATTACATCATCTTGTATATGAAGTTATAGATAATTCTATTGATGAAGCACTGGCAGGTTATTGTAAAAATATTGAAGTCATTATAAATGAGAATGCTTCTGTTACTGTTATCGATGATGGCCGGGGAATTCCGATTGATTATCATGAGAAGGAGAAGAAATCGGCACTTGAGGTTGTTATGACATTACTTCACGCAGGTGGTAAATTCAACAAGGAATCCTACAAAGTCTCAGGAGGATTGCATGGAGTAGGCGTGTCATGTGTCAATGCACTTTCATCAAAGCTCAGGGCTGAGATTCACAGGGAGGGGAAGGTTCATGTTCAGGAATATATGCGGGGAAAACCACTTAGTGATATAACAATTGCAGGAGAGACAGATAAAACAGGTACAATTATCACGTTTGTGCCGGACGATACAATTTTTATAACTACAGACTTCAATTTTGAGATTCTTGCATCAAGGTTAAGAGAACTGGCATATCTGAATAAAGGAATTTACCTTTCAATTACTGATAAGCGGGAAAGGGAGGATAATGGCAATGGTAATGGCAATGGTGATAATAACTCTGGTACAGGCCAATTCCGTTGTGAGAAATTCTTTTCTGAAACAGGACTGAAAGAGTTTGTTCAATATCTGGATGAAACACGTGAAAAACTGACGGAGAATATTATCTATATTGATACAGAGAAAGGAGATATGCCGGTGGAATTGGCTCTGCAATACAATACTTCCTTCAGTGAAAATGTCCATTCTTATGTCAATAATATCAATACCATAGAGGGAGGTACGCACCTGGCAGGATTCCGCAGGGGGTTAACAAGAACATTAAAGAATTATGCTGAGAAATCAGGAATGCTGGCAAAACTGAAATTCGATATTAATGGTGATGATTTCCGGGAAGGACTTACTGCCATCATCTCGGTGAAAGTTCAGGAACCACAGTTTGAAGGACAAACTAAAACTAAACTTGGAAATTCTGATGCATTGGGTGCTGTTGATCAGGCTGTCAGTACGATGCTGGCAAACTACCTGGAAGAAAATCCAAGGGATGCCAGAGTAATAGTTCAGAAAGTTATCCTTGCTGCAACAGCCCGTCATGCTGCCAGAAAGGCAAGAGAATTGGTTCAGCGGAAAAATGTACTTTCCGGGGCCGGCTTGCCCGGGAAACTGGCAGATTGTGCTGAAAAAGACCCTTCAATCTCAGAATTGTTCCTGGTTGAGGGAGATTCCGCAGGAGGTACTGCCAAACAGGGAAGAGACAGGCATTTCCAGGCAATTATGCCCCTGCGCGGGAAGATCCTGAATGTTGAAAAAGCCATGCAGCATAAGATATTTGAAAATGAGGAGATTAAAAATATCTTCACTGCCCTGGGAGTTACTATCGGAACGGAAGAAGATAGTAAAGCACTGAACCTGGACCATCTGAGATATCATAAGGTCGTTATCATGACAGATGCGGATGTGGATGGCAGCCATATCACAACCCTGATCATGACTTTTTTCTTCAGATATATGCAGGAACTTATCAAAGAAGGATACCTGTATGTTGCAACACCACCTCTTTATCTTATCAGAAAAGGAAAGTCCGAGAAATATTGCTGGACTGAAGACGAACGTATTCAAACGCTCAAAGAATTAGGCAATGACAGTAATATCCATGTTCAGAGGTATAAAGGATTAGGTGAAATGAATTCCGAACAGTTGTGGGAAACGACAATGAATCCTGAATTGCGTACCCTGCGCCAGGTGACAATCGAAAGTGCTGCAGAAGCCGACAGGATATTCTCTATGCTGATGGGTGATGAAGTGCCCCCACGCCGCGAGTTTATTGAGACACATGCCAAATACGCCAACATTGATGCATAATTTCTGGCTTCTCGC
>CAZRHW010000600.1:0-2501 GCA_964599785.1 uncultured Bacteroides sp.
AAAAGCCAGTAGCTAGAAGCGCACAGCCGGTAACGAGTAACCAGAAGCGAGCAGCAAGTAACCAGCAGCGAGCAGCTAGAAGCCATTAGCCATTAGCGAGTAGCCAGCAGTCAACTCCTGTCACTTAGTACTTAATCACATACTTTAGAAAAAATAATATGATTAGATTTCTGATATATCTGTTTGAATCGGGGATTTGTATGGTGATTCTGTACCTGGCCTATTTATTATTTCTCAGGAAGGAAACTTATTTTAATTTTAACAGGATCTACCTGGTTGGCAGTATCCTTCTTGTTCTTTTAGTACCCCTTCTGCATTTGAACCTGAGTATTTCCCAAAATGAAAACTTTATGGGGCCGGCTGCCAGAATCTTGCAGGTCAGGAGTTATTATGAACAATTGATTGCCATGACCGATCCGGATTGGCTGGAAAATAATCGAAGGATGAACAGGAGTATGGATGATTTCTTTGATGTGAATTATTCGGATGGTGGATCAACAGCAAGTAAACAAACTCCTGCCGACCTTGTCCGGGAAGTGGACACACCTGGCATATCAGGGAAGCAAACAGGTTTTTTGAGAAATATGTCACCTGCAGAAATAATCCTTCTGGTATATCTTGGCGGTGTCATTTATTTCTTTTTCCGGTTTCTCTACCTCGTCATACGTCTTATTATGCTGTCGAAAAGATATGGGATTATACGGCAGGATGGTTTGAAAATGGTAGATATGAAGGAGGAATTGTCTCCATTTTCATTTTTCGGTTATGTATTCATTAATCTGAAGGTTCTTTCGGAGGCTGAGCTCAGGAGCATTCTTGCTCACGAAAAGACCCATGTTAGGCAAAGGCATACGATTGACCATCTCCTCGCTCAGGGAGTGGCTGTATTTCAATGGTTTAATCCCTTTGCATGGCAGATCCGTAATGCCCTGAAGACAACACATGAATACCTGGCAGACAGGAACGTTCTCGATCAGGGTTTTGGAGTGTTTGATTACCAGTCTTTATTGCTTAAACAGGTGATCACATATCACTCTGTTGAGCTTGTTAACAATTTTAATCTGAAACCAATTAAAAAACGAATAGCCATGATGACAAAACTAAGATCAGGTATTCCTGCAAAGCTTAAAGCCTTGTTTGTAATACCCGTTGCCATTCTTTTGTTTCTATTTTTTGCGGATTTTACAATTTCCGGCACAGAAAAAAGTATATTAAATATCATTCCCCGTATGAAAGAAAAACAGGACAAGGAAATGCTTATGGGTCTTTGGAAAAACAATGATGAAGGAGCATACGGACAACTTATTTTCTTTGATTCGGAGAAGATGTATATCCTTAAAGAACAATCCGGGTATAGTGAATATTACTATAGTTTATCAGCGAATCTTTTAACCCTTTCATTTAATCCCGAACATACGGTTAATATGGTTATGAAGTATGAACTGACAGATACAGAATTTACTATATACTGGAGTTATTCGGAGTCCGGTGTATATCAGAAGACACCTTTTAATAATTCAATGGAACTGTTATTGGCAGACAATGATATGAAGATTGATTTACCGGTTATATTGAGGTACAGGCTGATGGAAGACCAATCCAAAGTATTTAATATATTCCTGGGATATCCGGAAGGGGACAAAACGGGTGATCCTGAGCTTATTTTTCAGAAAAGGGATATTGATTCTGAACAGTTTTCAGAAACGCTTAAAAAAGAAAAGATGAATCATAAGGCAATTGACCACCCTTTCCTTACAGCAGTCTTTTATATTGATAAAGATATCCCCATGAAATATGTGTATAAGCTGAAACAGGTATTAAGAGAGAACAATTCCCTGAAATTTGCAGATGCCGGACTTCCATATGATGAACAGGTCTTGCCGGTATTAAGGCATACGGTAGGGCTCCCAAGGCTTCTGCCACCAATGGATGCAATGATCGTTGATAAGGAAGAGATACGGAAAAAGGGAATTGGCATTTTCGAGATCAACCTGGCAGAAAGGAATATTACACCTGCCTCATTGAGCGGAGATCTGAAAGATTATATAAACACGAATAAAAAGTATATGATGATCCTTAAATATGATAATGACACTCCGTATGGCGAATATCTGGAGACAGTTGATATGATATTTGATGCAGTGTACGATTTAAGGGAAGAACTGGCTCTCAGTAAATACAATATTCCTTATGATGATCTGGGACCGGCACAACAAAAAGAAATAAAAGAGGTATATCCGGTTATACTGACCGAAGAGAATGTTAATGAGGATTTGTAAAATTAGATAGACTGCATTTTCATACTCATCCGATGGCTTAAGGTCATCGGATGAGTATTTATACTTTGCGATTAAATCCAACCTCAAACCAGGAATTTAAAACTGAAAATCCCGGATTTTTGCAATCCGCCTGAGTGGGATGCTTTGAAGTTCGAGGCTGAAAACTGAACTGAAAACTGAAAACTGAAAACTGAAAACTGAAAACTGAAAACTGAAAACTGA